>JAAEQG010000952.1 GCA_024231775.1 bacterium | reverse complement strand
TCGACGACGAGCCGGCAATCAGCCTCGGGTGCTGGGTCGACGACCCACCCGAGCTGGTGCTCACCAGCGCCTACTTCGACACCGGTGCTGATGCCGAGGCCTGGAGGCCAGGCCGAGAACCCTGGTGCCGTCCGCAGCGGGCGGCACCAGGGCTTTCGGCCTGGCCTCCAGGTGAGAGGGAGCCGGCGCGGGAGAGTCAAGTAAGAGTAGGGGACACTTATCTTGTCGATGCGATCCCCGGGCTTCACGGCCGCGGCATCCTACGAGGGAATCGTTCGCAAGAATTGGCAGCAGGGTCAGAAGAGCGCCGCTCGGAACCTGTCCATGGTGAACTCCGCCTGCCCCTCCGTCGGCGATCTCCTGAGGCCGGTGTAGATCACTTCAAAACCCTGCTCCATGAGGGCCCGGCATACGGTCTTGGCACCCACGTCATGGCCATCCAGGCCGAGCTTGCCGATCAGAACACGAGTGGTCATGGGAACCGCCTTTCTGGGTTCTCGCAGCGCGAACGAGAGCGATGGTGTACTCCGGCCGAGTCGCCGGCGGGGATGGTGCCGAGACTACAGGTGGGTACCCGTCCGGGTCCTCAACACAACCGGATGTCGCTTCCAGACTGACCCCGGCCGGCAAGGGGTCGCTGACCTCGACGTTGAGGGCATCGGAGGGCCCGTTGTTGAGAAGCTCCTGATCAGGATTCAAGAGCCCGTTGAGCACATCGGCTGAAGACGGGGATGTGGCGTGGCTCGTTTGTCTGGAGGAATTCGAGCACCGCTGCGATATCGGCTCCGCCTCGAACCAACGCCTCAATGTCAGCGAGATCCTGGGTTCGACCCGCCCTCAGCTTCATGACCATCAATACCTCGATGCCGACCACTGGCACGAAATCGATCCCCCCTTGAGTGACCTCGTCTGCAAGCACGGGATCCTCCGGAAGCGCCGCGATGAGGTCGATTACTCCCCATTGAACCACGTCGGCAAGCTCTTCCCGGAACGTCAGCAGAGGTGTTGTGCACGCGAATGCTTCCGGGCCCACGAGGAAATCTACGTCCTTCGTCGCTCGAGGATAGCCGTGCAGGCCCACGGCGAGACCACCGACCAGGGCGTGCGGTACCCCGAGCTCGGTCAGAGCCTTCGAGACACGCCGAGCGTCTTCGAGCACCTTCGAAGCGACGACCTTCTCCAGCTCGTCCCAGCTGCTCATCTTCGGGTCGCCACGAGAGCCCTGGTGCCGTCGGCATAGCGGATCTCCTCGTGCTCCTGGCGGCCACTTGTCCCGTCCTCCCCATGGCCCATTGCACCTCTTTCCCGACCGCCGGGGAGTCGGAGGTGCGGTGGGCTGGCTCTTCGACGGACCGGAATCCTGGTCGCCCCAAGCGGTCCCAGCAGGAATCCCGGAGGGTCCAACGGTTCGATCGAGTCGTGAAGCTCTGCCTGCTGAAGATCCCAATCAGACTGAAGGGCCACCCACGCCTCAGCCTCCATCC
>JAAEQG010000951.1 GCA_024231775.1 bacterium | reverse complement strand
CTCCATGATCGCATCCAGCCCCCCCAGCCGGTTGACCGCCAGCACCGCCAAAGCAATGCACCCGACCATCGCGATCCAGAACTGAATGAAGTCGGTAACCAACACCCCCCACAAACCGGAGATCACCGTATAGGCGATTACGATGACGAAGAGCAGCAGGATGATCTTGAGCTTGCCCACCGCGGAGATGACCTGGTGAACGTCGTACAGAAGTCGTAGCGGGAGGAGTCGATCTTGGGCGGAGTCCGCCGGAGAAAGTGCGTCGGAGTGGAGCAACCGCCCCATCTCCGCAGACCGCTCCGTCAGGTCCAGCCTGTCGAGGTATGGTCCATTCCTCAGACCGGCAAGGTACGCGCGCAGGTCCTTCTCCACGGAACTCGTGAGCGGTCGCTCAGAATCCGTCAGGCGTTGCTCGATCACCGAGATACGCTCGAACACCAGACGAACGTCCGCCAGAACCTGACCGCGGTTCGGTTGACTTGGCAGGGTCCACTCGTCGTAGTATAGCCGCAACGGATCCACGTCCCCGCGTCTGATCGCCTCCCGTACCGGAGCAGATATCTCGTTGGACAGCGGGGTGTGCAGATAGGTCCATTGCAGGACTTCATCCACCACCGCAACCCTCGGAACGGTCGGCAGGGTGAGTTGCACGATCTTGGTCATCGCCAGGTTTACCCAGCCGATCACCAGGCATCCGTACACCAGGGCGAGGTAGGCGGCTTTGATGCCCCGGAGCATGTTCGCGGAACGCCCCGAATAGCGGAGGTAGACCAACTCCATGTCGGTCACCAACTCCGCACGACGCCACAACCGGGCGATGAAGAACACCCCCAGCATGGTCACCGGTATCTGGCACCACCAGAACCAGTTCTGGGCGATCCCCTTGGTCACCACCCAACCCGAAAGGGTCAGCGGCGTGTCCGCGGCGAAAGTCGTCGCCACCATGGAGGTTCCCAGCAACCACCATGGCGTCGATCCACCGGACGCGAAGTAGTCGCGAACCGAACGACGGCCTCGACGACTCAGAATCACGCCGGTGGCCAGAGAGACCCCGATGAAACCCAGGATGACCGCCCAGTCTACCCAGACCAGGCGCGAATTGGTCAGATCCATACCCAGCACTCATCCCACACCGCTGCGCACGGTTCGTCAACCGCCCTTGCCCCAGCGAGAGAACCG
>JAAEQG010000950.1 GCA_024231775.1 bacterium | reverse complement strand
TTCAGCATCAATGCAGAACGCTTCGATCCATACAAGAACTATAAATTCCGCGTAAAATGGGACGGCCGCTACGTAGCCGGCATCAGCAAGGTCGGCGCGCTCAAACGCACCACGGAGGTGGTCACCCACCGGGAGGGGGGAGATCCCAGCACCGAGCGGAAATCGCCGGGTCAATCCAAGTTCGAGGCAATCACCCTGGAGAGGGGCGTGACCCACGATACCGAGTTCGAGAGGTGGGCGAACAAGGTCTGGAACTTCGGCGCGGGCCTTGGCGCCGAGGTCTCGCTGCTCGATTTCCGTAAGGATGTCATTATCGACGTATACAACGAATCGGGACAACTCGTGCTGTGTTACAAGGTGTACCGCTGCTGGGTTTCGGAGTACCAGGCCGTCCCCGAGCTGGACGCCAGCGGCAACGCGATCATGATCCAGACCATCAAGCTCGAAAACGAAGGATGGGAGAGGGACTACGACATCGGCGAGCCGGCCGAAGAGAGCTTTAGCGAGCCGGCGGAATGATCCGAGACGACACCGCAGAGGTGACGCTCCCCGGAGGTATCTGGCTAGACGGGGAGCACCACCGGGGGGCGGAGATCTGTCCGCTAAGCGGTCGAGACGAGGCGTTCGTGTGCGATCGGACCGGCGCACTGCCTCCCGCCCACCTGACCACCGAAGTGCTGACGCGCAACTTGACCCGC
>JAAEQG010000949.1 GCA_024231775.1 bacterium | reverse complement strand
GACCGGCCGTTGCCGAGCAGCACCTCGTAACTCGCCGGCGCCGCCACCGGCGGAAGCGACACCTCGACGAACGAGGTCGGCTCGCCACCAGCCCCCGGCCCATTCAGGTTGGCCAGACGTTTGACCCAGTAGGTCATGGTCGGATAGTTGAGTCGACGACGGCGGCAGAACGCCGCCCGGCTCAACCCGCTCGACTCGAGCGGAGCCACCCTCCGCTGCCAGTAACGCATACGCTCCGACATGAAGCACCTCCTCGAGAGCCATCATGCCAGATCTGGCCCTGCAAAAACCAGATGCAATTCACCGAGCGCATACCTTTGACAACTGAATACGGCTCCAACGCGGCGACATTCGGATGGCTGCCAAGCCCAAGCCGCGCCCCACCGCGGTTTCGCCGCCTCACGGGGGGGGTGGGCCTTCCGCGCCAGAACCGGAGGGACATAGCAGGATATGGATGATTATAGCCAAACAAAGAACGAGGGTATTGCCCGCCTTCCTGGCCGAGCGCGTCGTTCTTGGCGAATTGGCGGACGTATCCGCCCGGGCTTTGCGCATCAGCACAGCCGACGGCCTGATCGAAGAGATCGAGGTGGTGCATACGCCCAAGCACGGTTCATGGCTGAATATGGCCGAGTGCGGGTTGAGTGTGTTGGAGAAGCAGGTATTGGGTGAGCGCGTCGAGAGCGAGGCCGCACTGCGCGAACGCGCCGATGTCTGGAACGCAGATCGCAACCGCCGATCCAAGGGAATCAACTGGCGGTTCAAGACCAGCGATGCCCGAATCAAGCCGCGACGCCCTGCCCGCAGACTATCACGTGTTAAACCACTAGGTCAAGGTGTGTCCGTACGGAATGCCACAGGATTCACATCGCGCCTTGCTTGCCTGAAGTCCAAGACGAAGCCTGGCGGCGATCACTGCTACATGCGCGGAATCGAGGGGACGACCTCCCCGTCCATGGTCGCCCCAGGTCGCTAGCCGCTGAGCTCAGCCAGGCCGTTCAGGAGCCCCTCTCGGCGAGCTTCGAGGTCGGTGAGTCGGTCGCGCTCGCCCTGCACGATCTCGGGCTTGGCGTTATTCACGAACTTCTCGTTGGCCAGCTTCTTTCGGCTGCCCTCGAGGAGTCGCCCGACTTCTTCGAGGTTCTTGGTGATGCGCTGGTGCTCAGCCTGGTCGTCGCTGATGTCGTGGACGTAGATCTGCAGTCCGCCGAGCAGCGCAGAAGCGGCGTTTGGTGGGCGCCGGAACTCGGTCACCACCTGCAGGTCGGCGACGTTGGCCAGTTCTTTGATGATGTGCATGTGCTCGGTCAATGCGCGGACGTGATCCGCCGGGGCTTTGACCGTCACGGTTGCCGCCTGCTTCGGCGGCACGCGGTTGGTGTTACGCATCTCGCGCACGCCGCGGGTGACCGATTGGATGTCGGCACAGGCTTGCAGGACGGCGGGGTCGCGCAGGGCAGGCCAGCCCTCGGCGGGAGGATACTCGGCCAGCATGAGCACCTCTCCGCAAGCTAGCTCAGCTACTCCGGGCAGTCCGCGCTGGGGGGCTAGCTCGTTCAACTGCTTCCACAACCGTTCTGTGATGAACGGAATGAAGGGGCTGAGCAGGCGAAGGATCTGGTCGAGACAGAACGCGAGCACCTGCCTGGCTTCCGCTCCCTTACGGTCGCGGCTCGGTGCGTCTT
The DNA here is from genome assembly GCA_024231775.1 of bacterium. Lineage (GTDB taxonomy): Bacteria > Planctomycetota > Phycisphaerae > UBA1845 > UBA1845 > JAAEQG01. The sequence continues at coordinate 23,429 of JAAEQG010000949.1, read as the reverse complement.
CCGCTCCCTGGCCACCAAGTGCATCGTGGGGGGGCGGTTCGGACATGCGCGGCTTGGCCAGCTCGATGTACCAGTCGCACAACGAATCCCAGAAGAACTCCCGCAGGCGGTTGATCGACGCCGAGTAGCGGTACTCCCGCAAAGCATCCTGGGCTTCGACGATGGTCTGATCCAGTTGGGCGAGTATCCAGCGATCTTCCAGCGGCAGGGTGGCGATGTCCAGCGGCTGATGAACGACACCCTCCAGATTCATGAAGGCAAAACGCGCGGCGTTCCACAGCTTGTTGCAGAAGTTGCGCCCGATCTCGAACTTGTCCGAGACCATCAGCGCCCGCCCGTGCTCAGTCTGGGTCCCTTCGTCCGCCCACTGGGTGGCGAAGGTCTTTCCGCAAGGTTTGCACTCGAGGGTCTTGGCCCGCATGTTCCCCGCGGTTTGTGGAGTCAAGCCTTGGCAGTGCGGGCAGCGGTATTCGACCGGCATGCGCACGTCTTGCGTCTCAGTGGTCATGTCCGCCAGGGTGTAGCGCAGGGCGTCCGTCCCGTAGACCTCGATGATGTCCAGCGGGTCCACCCCGTTGCCCTTGGACTTGCTCATGCCCTCGCCGCGCCCATCGAGGATCTTGGCGTGGATGTACGTGTGTTGAAAGGGGATGTCCCCGATATTGTACAGCCCCATGAGCACCATCCGGGCCACCCACAAGGTGATGATGTCCCGCGAGGTGATCAGCACGCTGCCCGGGTAGTAATAATCGAGCCCCAGCTTCTTCGACATCTCCTCGTCCGGCCAACCCAGGGTGCTGAACGGCCACAGCGAGGAGCTGAACCAGGTGTCGAGGACATCGGGGTCTCGACGCCACCTGTTCTGCTCAAGCCACTCGACGATGTCCTGGTCCTCGCCCTCCGGATCCCTCACGCACACGAGTGGAGGAAGAGCACCGCCCCACTCCGCTCCAGGGGCGAGCGCGATGCGACCGTTCGACTCCCACTGACCGAGTTGCGCCTTGATGTTCGCAATCGCTGTGGAAGAAGCGTCAGGACGATCGACCTCGGGTATGGTCCAAACCTGGATCTGGTGTCCCCACCAGAGCTGGCGACTGATGCACCAGTCGCGCTTTTCGCCGAGCCAGTCGAGGTAAGTCTTGTCGTAGCGCTCGGGGAACACCCTGACGCGCCCGTCGATCACCGCGTCCATCGCGGCCTGGGCCAGCCCGGGCGCGCGGGTGCCGTCAGCCAACGGCACGCCGCCCTCGACGTCGCCCATCCTCAAGAACCACTGGTCGGATAGGTAGGGCTCGATCCGCTTCTTGCTGCGGTCGCTGTGGCCCACGTCCATCACGTGGTCTTCGATCTTCTCCAGTAGACCCGCAGCCTCGAGGTCGGCCACCACCTTGTCGCGGCCTTTGTCGATGAAACCCAGGCCCGCGTAGGTGTTGCTGTGCGGATTCTGCGTTCCGTCCGGCTCGATGATCGGGGCGATCTTGCCGTCCGCACTCAGCACGTTAACCATCGGCAGGTGGTGGCGAAGCCCAGCTTCGTAGTCGTTGGGATCGTGGGCCGGCGTGATTTTAACGCATCCGCTGCCCTTGGTGGGGTCGGCCCATTCGTCCTGGATCAGCGGGATCGGACGCTGCACCAGCGGAAGCATCACCTGTCGGCCCGCGGCAGCCATGTCGCGCAGCTTGAGCAGCAGTTCCAGGTGCGTCTCGCGTCGTTGGGCCAGGGCTTCGAGCTGCGCGTTGATCTCCCGGTGCTCCTTGTCGGAAGCTACCCCGCACTTGTCGCGCAGCTCACGCACGCGCTTCTCGAAGAACGCTGCCGGATCGGGATGTACCGCTACGGCTGTATCACCCAGCATCGTCTCCGGGCGCGTGGTGGCGATGTGCACGCACTCCGGTTCGCCCGGCTGGGGGTCGATCACCGGATATTTGAAGTGCCAGAAATGTCCCCGGATGGATTCGTGGTAAACCTCATCGTCGGCGACGGCGGTCTGGAGCTGCGTATCCCAGTTGACCAGACGCTTTCCCCGGTAGATCAAACCGTCCTTGAACATCCTGAAGAACGCATGGCGCACCGCCTTGGCGCATACCTCGTCCAGGGTGAAGCGCATGCGCCGCCAGTCGCAAGAGCAGCCCATCTGCTGCAATTGCCCGACGATGCGCTTCTGGTACTGATCCTTCCACTGCCAGATACGCTCGACCAGCTTCTCGCGCCCGAGATCGTGCCGGTTAAGCCCTTCCTCCTCGAGGATGCGCTTCTCGACCACCGCCTGGGTGGCGATACCCGCGTGGTCAACGCCGGGTTGCCAGAGGGTGTTGTCACCCTGCATGCGGTGCCAACGGATCAGGATATCCTGCAGCGAGTTGTTGATGGCGTGGCCGAGGTGTAGGGCGCCGGTTACGTTGGGCAGGGGAATCCAGATGACGAAGCGCCGATCAGCCGGACGGTCATCGCGCTCGGCGTCAAACGCCGATTCTCGGCGCCATAACGCATACGTCTCAGATTCGACCTGCTGGGGATCGTAAACCTTCTCCAGTCTGATGTTGTGGGACATGGTTCTGCCTTTGGTTTACGGGTGACTGGGGCGAGACCGCCGCAAGCCTGGGCAGCGTAGCGGGATCACCGGCAGTGTCAAACCGGCCCGTTCAGACTTCACCCCAGGTCCGCCGCAGGACGATGTAGACCGATTCCGGCCCGCCGCGCTGGGGGGGCACAGATGGGGTGGTGTACCATTCCATCCACGCGTTCCCCGCGTCACCCACAGGTTTCCCCTATGGCGAGGCGTCGCCCACCCGGGCCTTGCGCAGGCCGATCTCCGCCTGCTCGAGGTACTCCTCGCGCTGCTCCTTTGAACTGGCTTCGTCCATCAGCCGCAACGCTTGCTCGTATTGGGCAACCGCGTCCTCGAAGTTCCCGCTGCGCCGGTACGTTTCTGCCAGATGGACAACGCCGGGGATGAACTCGAAGTCCAGGCGTACGGCACCCGTGAGCAAGCCGATGGCCCGACCGTATTCCCCGAGCTCGACGAGCGCCCAGGCCAAGGTGTCCATCACAATCGGTTTGGGATTGATCTGCACGGCGCGCTCGGCGTAGGGGACGGCCTCCTCCGGTTTGTGGAGTTTGTCCGCCAGCAGGTAGGCGAAGTTGTTCAGGATCACGAAGTTGCGGGAGTTGATCTCGAGAGCACTCTCGTAGCACTGCCGGGCCAGCGCGTAGTCCTCCATCTGCTCGGCAATCACTGCCTTTCGACCAAAGAGGCTGGCCCGTTCGAGCTCATCAGTGGAACTACTGAGCAACTCGTCCAGCATGGTGAGCGACTCGGCGTGCTTGCCGAAGTTGGTCAACAGCGCGGCGACGATGTGCGCGTTGGCTCGCTTGAGTCGCTCTTCCGTCGGCCCATTGCGGAACAGCTCCAGGACCTTGTCCCGGCCCAGGCATTTCGCGGCGTAGTAGACGACTTCGCTGACGAGAACCTCGTCGCGCGCCGCCTCCAGCGGAGTCATCGCCTCGCGGAAGGCGTTCGCGGCATCGTCGATGCGCTGGGCTCGAGCCAGCAGTGTGGCGTAGCGGTGAACCACCTTGGGATGGCGTTTCTCCGGTGGCAGGATATCCTCATAAAAACGGATACCTGCGTCGTAGTTCTTGGAGGTTTCGTACGTCTCGAGCAGCGGGTCTGTGTAGGCTGGGGCATAGTCGGACAGCTCTGCGGCCGTTCGGAAGCTCGTAATGGCGCCAACCCCGTCCTGCAATCGCGACGCGGTCCGTGCCAGAAAACGATGCCACAGAGGGTTTTCCGGATCACGATGGACCAGTGCCGTCGCCAGCCGGGCGGCATCGGAGAACTGTTCGTGCTTCATGAAGTGCCGGAAATACCGCCGGCAAACCGCGTCGTGAGTCGGATTCTTTTCATAAAGGTTCTTCAGTTCGGACAATGCGAGATCGTTGCGGTCAGTTCGCTCGTAGGAGCGGACCAACAGCAGCCGAGGGTCGTAGTTCAGGGCGTCGGGGTCTCTGGCGCGGAGTTCTTCGAGGTCGTGCTTGGCCTCCTCCCACCGCTGCCGGCTGGCGTAGTGCTGAGCGCGGCGATACAGCGCCGTTGAATCCGCGGGATTCTTCTCGAGGTAACTGGTTAGGGCGCTGAGCGCACTGGCGACGCGCCCGCGGGCGTGATCCAACTCAGCCTCCAGCAGATACGCCGAAGGGTCCTTCGGGTACAAATCCCGATACTCCTCGAGGGCGGTGACGGCCGCATCGATTCTGTCCATGCGCAGCAACGCTTCCAGCCGACCGCGACGCATGGTTGCGGCCCGGGGAGAGTCGGCTTGGTCGGCGGCGGCGATGGCTTTGTCTAACCATTCGATGGCGTCTTCGTAGCGCTGGAGCCCCAGATAGAACTCGCCGAAGCTCACGAAAGTTACTTCACTCGGACTCACGTCGACCGCTTTGCGGTAGTGCTGCTCCGCCTCAACCAGTTCACTCAGCTTACGATGCAGCGTACCGGTCATCAGCAGGGCCAGGGCCTTGTCCTCGCGGCTCTCAGCCCGCTCGCCGGCTTCGCCTAGCACCTCGAAGGCGCGTTCTCGATTCCCGATGTCCAGGTAGAAACTCGCCGCACGCCAGGCCACGCCCAGTACGGTCTCGGGATGCTTGATAGCGACTTCGTACAGTTTCGCCGCTTTCTCGTTGTCCCCGGTGATCTTGTACAAGTTGGCGAGCTGGTTGATGTTCGCCAAGTCGTCCGGATCCTTCTCGTGTATGGCCTGTCGCCGCAGAATGCCCTCCTCGGGATTATTCTCCTCCTGGCGGGTCAACTCCTGCTGACGAACCCAGGGGTCTTCCGGGTTGAGCCGTACGCACTCGTCCAACCGCATGTTGAATGCGTCGGTATCGCCGGAGTCCCGCGCGATTTGGGCTAAGCGGCGCTGGGCAGTGAAGCTATCCGGGTTCAACTCAGTCGCTCGCGTGCTTGCGGCCTGGGCTTCCAACATGCGTTCCGCCTGGTAGTGGCACTCCCCCAGCCACGCCCAGGTGGTGGACTGCGAGGGCTGCTCCTCGACCGCCATCTTGAACGCTTCGGTGGCAGCATCAAGCTGACGGCGCACCAACGCGGCGCGCCCTTTGAACGTCATCCCATGGGCACCATCCACGTTGTTCTCGGTCGCAATGTCCGCAGTAAGGTCGACTTGCTCCCACTGTTCCAGCCTGATGGCCTGCACCAAACGCTTCTCCAGGACCGCTAGCAGTTCCTTGGCGCCGGCAATCTTTGACCGCTCCGTACTCTTGTTCAAGAGGAACTCCGTCGCCTTGACATACTGCCGGAGCGCATCCTCGGCCTGTTCAAAGCTGCGGTAGTACTCGCCCAAGCGATACGCGCGCAAGTACTCGTCCGTAGTTCCCTCGATCAGAGTGAGCAGCTTCGCTTTGCGCTGCTCCAAGTCGAGATCCGGATCATGCTGGATGAGTAGCCCCTGCAGCGTGAAGTCCTCCGGGGCAGCCGCAGCGGCGTCCTGGGTAAGTTTCCAGGATTCCTCCTTCTTACCCAGCTTCTTGCCCAAGAAACTGGCGAGGCGCACCGCATTGGAATCCGTCGGATTGGACGCCAACAAGCTCTTGACCACCTCAAACGACTCGGCGTGCTTGCCTTGTTGAGCCAGCAATTGCGCCCGGAAGAGGGTGGGGGTGGATTCGTCCGGTTCCAGTCTGGCCATATCCGCGGCGACCAGATCATCGCGCCCCAGCCTCCGGTTCGCGTCAATCCTGACTTTCAGCGCGTCCTCGAACTCCGGACGACGCTTGAGGGCCTCATTGGTCGCCAGAATGGCATTCTCCGGCTCGTTGAAATCGAGGTGGACGCGGGCCAGGGTCAGCCAAGTGCGTGCATCAGCCTGACGACTCTGGACCGCCTGCAACAACGCCTCGCGGGCTCCGCCGCGTTGTCCCTGCTCATATCGAAGCAGACCCAACCAACGTTTGTTCTGCCATCGCGGTGTCCCGATGGCTTTGTCTGCCTTCTCGAAGAACGACAGCGCTTCGTACTGATCATTCTGGGCGAGCCGGATCTTGCCCAGGATGTGCAGCGATGAACCATGGCGGTCCGCGTCTGGGACCTCCGCCCGAGCGTCGACTACCAGCGCCTCAGCCTGGTCAACAAGGGCCAGCTGTTCTTCGCTTCCCTGCACAACGCTCGGCGCATAAGACGCGGCGATGTACTGTTCGGCGGCGAAGAGCAGCAGCCGGATGCGCGATCGTTTTTGCGTACTTGCCCAGAGGCCCTTGCGTTCGATAGGTAGGTTGGTGCGTTCGTTGCAGACCTCTGCGGCCTTCTTGTATTCGCGGGCGTCCGTGTTCAGCCTGGCCAGGGTTTCGTACGCGGCAAAACCACTCGGCCACGTGTCGATGGCTTGACGTAACAGATTCCTGGATTTGACCAAGCACTCGTCCGCAGCCGCAGCGTCCTCCTCCTGCGCGCTGCGCCTGCGCCAATACCGACCGAGCGAGGTTAGGACTTCACTGCGCACTTCGTCGTTCTCCCCGGACAACTCGACGGCTTCCTGGAATAGCCTCTCGGCCTCTGTGTGGCGGCTCTTGCTGTCCAGGTGCTCCTCGATCACACCGCCGAACAGTGACTGCACTGCAGCGGGAAACGGTAAGGAGATCAGGTTGGCATAGAGCGCCCGGGCATTGGCTGAGTCCTCGCCCGGCGCGTCGCGCTTGGCTACCAGGTCCTGGACCAGGTCGAGCGCAGCCGCCAGGCGCTGCTGGGACTGCTCCGGATCACTCTGGGCGTGGCTCAACGCGTCACTCAACCGGTACTGGACCAGGGATTCAGCGTATTCATAGACCTCGGGGGCGATCTCGTGGGCCTCCTCGAGATACTCGAATCCCCGCTCACGATCACCCTCTGGCTGGCCTTCGAGCAGGAGCAGGGCGATTCCCATCCCGTGAAGCCCCTTGGGATTCTTCTCTTCGATCCGAAGGATTTCCTCCGCGGTGTCCTTCATCTGGATGGCGCTTCGGCTTAGCATGAAGATACCCAGGACCTTCTCGTGAGCTTCAAGGAGATCCGGGTCCATGGTCGCGGCCTGCATCCAAGCCTGTACGGCCTTGGTTTCGTCACCGTTGAGCTCGTACATGTCCCCGACGCTGACGAGGTGCTTGGCTTCTTCGGACACATTGAAGGCCCGGCCGAAGTAGATTGCCGCCGTATCGTACTCTCCGTTCTTCGCGTATTCCTCCGCCTTCTGCACGAAGCGTTCCGGGTCCACTTCGCGCAGCTTCATGGCCATCAGGACACCCGCTGCGGTAAGCACCACGAAGGCCAACGCCGTCAGTCCGCCGACCAGGTTCTTGTTTAGTCGCTTTGCCATGGATTAACCTCTTACGTTGATTGAGTATGGACCGTAGCCGGCACCTGAGGCCGGAAACGGTTTAGCTGCCTGGGGTCGCGCTCGGTCTTCGCGCTGCCTCCCAGTCGGGCCAGTGCTTATCGATCAGGATAGGCAGCAACGTATTGAGCAGTTTGGCTGTCGCCACGATGCTCTCCTTTCGCCCGAGGTTCCGCGGTTGACACTGCGGCCCTCCGAAGCTGACCTCCACTTTCGAGAAATAGGCGTACTTGTCGGCGATGCGGTGAGTGGCGCTGCGCACTCCGGTACGCGTTCCCTTGAACTCGCCGTTGGTGTGGAAGGTGTAGACCACCGTCGGCGTATCATGGTGGAAAATCGCGGTCTTGACGAACGTACACACCCGCACGGGAACCTCGGCATCCTCCTTGCCCAGATTTGGCACGTTGAGGGTGATATTCTCATGGGGTTGATACGGCTGATAGCCGGAACCCACCCGGCAAACGTCCGGCGTGTGCGGGACCAGATTGGCGCCACCGGTATAGTACGAAATCGAGAGCTGAACGTATTTTCGCGGATCCAGGCGCCGCTTGACCGACCGATCCTCCAGGGTCCAGTTCACGTAGTGTTTCGTTCCCAAGGCATGCTCAACTGCCGCCGACAGCTTCTCCTCCCTGACCACCCGATAATCGCCCAGCTTGGACCGGTCCAGCGCCGCCAGCGGTTTGCGGAGATGGATTGGATCCTTGTGGGCGATCACCTTGAGCCTCTTTGCGAGGCCGATGCGCACGACTACCGCCCCGGTCAACGCCACCAGGCAGACCACGAACGGAACGCTTATCACTGAACCAGCCATGCCCCGTGTGCGCCGAGTCATTCGCAATTATCTCCAAATAAAGAAGTTACGCGAAACAGGCGCCGTACTCGAAAAGGGTTGAGCGCAGCATAGCCTGCACGACTCCAACCGTCAATCGGCCTGCTCCCCACCTCTTCTGCACTCTACTCAACCTGCCGGTCCTGTGGGCTCGCGTGCGGATCCAGCCGCGTCAGACGCTTTCCACTCCCGCCACCTTCGAGGCGGCGGATGCGGCTGCCTCCCCACGGATGCTGCCTGGGTTGCGGACAGGGCTGAAAGGGCGGAAGAACGACCTGGCGGGACCCTTCCCAGTTTCCCACCTCGCACCGAACCTACCCATCTTTACGGGGCCGTACGGATCGGGTTCAGGCTCTGCGACTCCAGTCCGATAAAAGAACAGGCGGATGGGTTTGTGGCGCTCATCCGGTTCAGGGGACGGGTCCGCCACGCTACGGTTGGGCGACGCGATGAAGTGCGTTATTGCTGGTGCGGGCGGACATGGTCGCGTCGTGCTGGATGTTCTGCTCAATGCCGCCGAGCATGAGGTCATCGGGTTTGTAGACTCCGATGCCAGCCTGGCTGGGCGACACATGGATGGGCGTCCGATCCTCGGTGATTGGGACTGCCTGCCCGACCTGCGGGCCAAACAGGGCGTGCAGGGGGCGATCGTGGCGATCGGCGACAACAGCGTGCGTCGGGAGTTCGCCGAGCGGGTCGAAAAATCCGGGCTGACGCTGATCAACGCGATTCATCCGTCGGCCAATCTGGCCCACAATGTGACCTTGGGACGCAACGTGGTGATCGCCGCCGGCGCCCTAGTCTGCGCACACTGCCAAGTCGGCGACTCAGCCATTCTGAACACCGGTTGCATCGTCGACCACGAGTCCATGATCGGCACTGCGGCCCATATCTGTCCAGGCGCCCGCCTCGCCGGTCGCGTGACGGTCGAGTCCGGAGCGTTTGTCGGTCTGGGAGCTACGATCATCCAAAACACGCGCGTGGGTTTCGACGCCATCATCGGGGCTGGGGCGGTGGTCATCCGCGATGTCGCCCCCATGTCGACCGTGGTGGGCGTTCCCGCCTGCGAAATCAAGGAATCCACCGACCCGGAGACCTTCACAGCCTGGCTGATGCCCGAGCTTCGCCACCGCGAGGTTCCCGCCAAGAGCTGAGCCCGGTCTCGATCCTGCATCCCCCGCAACTTCATCGCGAGATAACCGACCGTCATCTCTTGCGGTTCCGGTTTACTCTTCGATAGCCGGGCGGGCTGCTTGCGGAGCAGGCCTTCGCAAGAAGAGATCACGCAGCAGCGTTTCGGCCGGTTTGCCGCGTGGGGTGTAACCGTAGTCCTCAGATCCCCCCGGCGCGTCGGTCCACTCCCACCAGACCATCCCCGCTACGTCGGGCGAGCCAGACCAGATGTCCACGAACGCCTGATAGTTACGGCGCTGTTCTTCGTGCCCAGCCGGGGTGGCTTCTTCTTTGCGGAAGTAGTTCCAAGGTTCGATCGAGCAGCCTTCCTGGCTGCACCAGCCGACCTCGGTGAAGATGATTGGGCGGTCGATAGTCTTGCGCCAGGCGAGGATCTTGTCCTGGATCGGTCGCCAGGCGTTGGCCAGCTCCTCTACGGTGGGGGCCGGTCCGTCGGACAGTTTGTGGTACGTAGTCAGCCCGATCGCGTCGAGATCCTCCCAGAAGCGGATTCCGCTGTAGTGGTCCCAGTTGGCTGAGTAGAACAGGAGCCCGGAGAACACCTCCCGGGTTTCCGCGATCAGCCTCCGCCAATGGTCGGTGTACCTCTCGCTGGACACCAGCTCCGATCCGACCACGAACGCTTCCACCCGACCTCGGCTGGCCAGCTCGGCGAAGTGCAGGATGAACTTCCGGTATTGGGCAAACCAGGCGTCCCAACTGGGCGGCCGGATCTTGCCCCGCCATTTACCGTCCGGGCGGGTCAGCAGGATCTTGGGCATGAACACGACTTTCAGCCCCGCGGCGTGGGCGGCGTCGAACAGTTCAAGCCAGACCGCGTCCGGGGGACACTCTGATGGCCGCGGGGCAATCTGGGTGGATTCGACCTGCTCCTGGTAGCCGTTGACGCTGAGCATGACACACCCAGCCCCGAGTTGGGCGATTTCGCCAATCAACCGGCTGTATTTCTCCAGAGCATGATCGGCGGAGTTGACCTGAATGGCGAGCCCGTTGAGCGGACCGGTGATGACCCGGCGCGGCGGCGTACTGGCGATGGGCGCGGTTTCGCCGTGGCGGTCGCCCGGTGTGGATGGCGTAGTCGCTACTAGCCACCATGCCAGTACGGCGGCGAACAGAGCAGCCGCTATTCGCGGTCCGGTCATGGCCCCTCCTCGGCGGGGTGAACGTCCGCCCGACGCAACTTCGCCGACCAGTCAGTACCGTCCACCGCCCGCGAATCGACGGGACGGTCGAGCAGGCCCAGGATGGTGGGGGTCACATCGACCAGCCGCGCCAAGTCGATGACCGCGGAACGGTCGATCATCGGACCTGAGAAGATCATCGGCACGCGGGTGTCACGCGCGTGCAGCCCGCCATGTCCGCCGCGATTGCCCGGAGTGAAGTCCCAGCCGTCGGAGGCAAAGAGTACCACGTCGCCGGCCCGCCGGGAGTCGAACAACTCAGCCAACCCGGTGACGGCTCCGGGGAAGGGGCAGTCTTGGGTTGCGGCCCGCCAGGTCGCGCCGTCGTACCAGCCTTCACCCGGCGCGTTTTGGTCAAGCTCGAGCGGATCACGGTCCGCGATGACGTATTGATAGCGAACCCCATCGGCGGTCTGACGCCGCTCGATCAAGGCGTCTCCGTGGGGAGAGTAGAGCTCGACGACGAATCGCCCGGACGCCGACTTCGTCCGCACCGCCACCACCTCGATCCCCGGCTGATGCGGTAACTCATTGGCGCGTTGGCCACCGCGACGTTTGCGGTCAGCCTCGCTCCCGCCCAGTAGGCGATTGATCTGGGCGGCGGTGGGAGCCTCATCCCATCCGCCCGGACCGCGCAGGTGTACGTGGGCAATGCGATCACCTCCCGCGATTACCACCGCATCCACCTCGGCGTAGATCCGTTCTCGATCCGCCAGACGCCTGCCCCGGACCGGTGTCGTCTGCACACGCAGACCGACCTGTTCGCCCAGCCAACCCGCTACATCAAACCACTGATCTGGTGGTACTGGAGTGTGACTGTGATCCGTCACCAGGATCGTGCACGTGCGACTGGCCATGTCCGCCTGGCCCAACGCCTGGTGCATCAACCCGATCTGCCGATCGATGTTACCCAAAGCGCTTCGATAGCGCACAGAATCGCACCCGTGGCGATGACCGACTTCGTCGACACCCGGGAAGTACGCGTGAATCAACACCGGCCAGCAGCCGCGCCGGTCAGCTTCTCGGGCGATGCGGTCGAAGCGCAGGGGGATGAGCTGATCGGTGGCTTCATAACCCGCCACGAACCAGCGCAAGCCGGAAGAGGCCCAATTGTCGATCTTCCGTCCAGCCCCCCGCCGAACGGCGCATTGAATGGAGACGGTGAACGCATCTCCGAGGTGTTCGTAGACCGTCGGTACGAGGATGTCGTCGTCCGCTCTCCGGTACGTGGCTATGGTCGTGTAGTCCAGGTGACGTAGCGAATACCGATCGAACCACTTATTGCCCATGATCCCGTGACGGCTGGGGCGACATCCGGTGAGGATGGTGGTCAGGTTGGGATAGGTCAGCGAGGGTAAGGCGCAGATCGCCCGGCGGGCGCGCACCCCGTTATCGATCAAGCTCGCTATGTGGGGCAACTCGCCGGCGGCGAGCATGTCGTCCATCACCGGTTCCGCCATCCCATCGACAGTGATGAGCAGCACCGCCGTGTCCGGTCGGACCACGGTTTCATTCAGGCGAATCCTCGGGTGGTAGGCGGGGGTGCATCCGGATGCCGGCAGCAATCCCAAGGGAACCAGGCTGACCAGCCAGGCGAGGCGAGCTGCGCTCCGGCGTAGAGGACCTGTTTTCGGCGTGGTCGGACCGAGCCCGTGTTCCTGGGGCGCTATCGACATTACCTACGGCCTTTCCTGACGAGGTTGGGACTGAGCTCCGGGTTTGATGCGGTAGATGGTAAACGGCGCCGGGCGTGCCCGGTGTTTGGCGGGCGACGGGAAGACGCGCTCCGCCAGTTCGGTGGCTGACTCCAGGTGGCGGGCCAACCGCTGATGGTCCGGATCGGTAATCACGAACGACGCTCCAAAGTGGTCGCGAATGTCCACCAGACGCACTTCGATGGTCTGCTCCAGCAACTCGCCGGCGGGATTGGTCACCTCTACCGTCGATTCAACCGGAAAGCGCTTCGCTTGGGTGATCTTCACGTAACGCTCCCAGAGCACCGGATCGCGCGCGTGGGAGAACTTCGGGTCCAACCCGACAATATAGCGGTTGTGGTGGTTGTGGTAGAAAAAGAGCGGAAAGATGTCCCAGTCGTCAGTGAAGACGATGGCGCCTTCGGGGCTGTGCTCGCGGAGGTAGGTCATCGCCGCTCGCGCGGCCGGCAGATCGAACTTGCAGTGACTGTTCCGCTGCACGTGGGTCATCTGCCGCGAGCTGACCAGCATCAGCAACAGAACGAATCCGGATCCTGTCAGAACACTGACCCCCGACGCAGCCAAGGCGCTGCGCCCCGCGGTCGGAGCCGACCGATCCTGACGCGGAGTCAGTCCCGGAGCGAAGAGGTACAGCCCACCGAGCGCAAGCCATGCCCAGGCCGGAACGTGCATCTTCGGCGAGGGCAGACCGTCGGGCTCGAAGACCCAGACCAGCGGAACGTACACCAGCGCCAACATCAAGGCGCTACTCAGCGCGTTCGCTACGCCGATCCACAGTCGCGAGCGCATGCCTCGAACCGCCCTCCGGTGCCATATCCGAGACGACCACGGACAGAACGCGAGCCCCGCAACGAACGCCCAGGCCCGCCACTCGACGACGAACACCCCGATGCCCAGTGCTCGGCCATGGACGAACAACAGGTACAGCCCCCCCGACAGCACGAGCGCCGCCCCCGCCGCCGCGGGCAGCCGCGCACGGATCGCTCCGGCGTGTCGCGCCGCCTCCCGGGCGTGCCCGACGACCGAGTCCAACACCGGGGAGAGCAGGAGCGCCGCCGACAGCAAGCCAAACGGCGGCCAGTATTCGATGAAACGTCGCTGACGAAGCGTCATCGCCAACAGGACGAGGTTGACGGCAAACACCGCCGCTTCACGCGCGTTCAGCCGCGGACCCAGGCGCATGCGCACCACCACGGACACCACCATGATGCTCAGCGTCTGGCCGAAGTATCCCCAGACCAGATCCCATAGCTTGCCCTCATAAGACTTCCACTCGCGCCCAACGGGAATGTCCGGGGTCAGGCCCGATCCGAATACCTGCACGCGAAGGAACTCCGGTATCCCCGCACTGTACGGGTGGGTCAGCACCCCCGCCGCCAAACCGACCGCAACCCACGCCGGAAGGCGCCAGGACACCCGCTCTTCCCGCTTACCGATCAGGCCCATCACCAAGTACGCACCCACCAGCAACGGCACGTAGAACACGGCGCCGAGATAGATGTGTACATAGATGGCGCTGGCCAACGCACACCATGCGTGTCGGCGGCGGAACATGAGCAACAGGATCAGCATCATGCACGCCAGCGACGGCGCAATCGCCCGTATGAAGACGTGACGACCGAAGAACTGGGCGGGCATCACCAGGTACAGACCCAACCACAACCAGCGCATCCGCACCCGTTGGGTCATCAGCACCAACTGAAAGAGCACCATCGCCGCGGAGAAGAAGAACGTGATCCCCCACTTCGCCCCCACCGTGTAGTCTCCGGACCACCACTCGCCGGCGTACACAAACGGAACCATCAGGGCGTGAAAACCCCAGTGATGGCTGACGAAACGCTCCGCGAAGATCGTCGTGGTCAGCCACTTGAACCGCTCGATCAGGCCAACCTCAGGCAGCAGCACCGCCATCTTGACGTGGTAAAACGAATCATGCCCCGGGACCCCCTCGTAGGTTCCATAGAGGAAGGTCATCACCGCAACCCCGGTGACAAACACCCCAGCCAACTCCAGGAGGTACCACCTGGACCACCACGATGAGAGGGGGCAGCTTCCCTGGCGGGGCGGACTTCCCATCGCCCGGTCTTCGAGTTGGGGTTGTTCGGAGAATGCTTCGATCACGTCCCCAGGTCCCTGGAGCATCTCGCCCAATCTCACCGTCGCGCCACGGGAGGTGCGGAGCGAATGAGCGTCCTTCGAGGGGCTGCGTAGTCAAGAGCGCCGGATCTTCAGCGGAGCCAAAGCCACGCAAAGCTCGCCGGCGCCTTCTCCATTCCGATGCCCGGGGTGAGCTCCTGCCAGCCGCTGCGGCCATTGCCGTCGTTGTCGTTCACCAGGAGGGAGAAACCCATTACCGTGTCACCGCTCAGCACGGTTTGCGAAGCCAGCAGACTGGCGGGGATCAGCAGCTCGTATGACACAATACCGAGACGCGCATCCATGCGCACCGCTCCGACCAAGCGCTCGGAAAGCTGCTCAGCGGGCCAACCGGGCGGACAGTAACCGAGGTAGCACCACGAATCTCCCTGGGGATTCAGGCCTAACTCGATTTCGAGATCATTAGTGTCGAAGGAATGATTCGGTTGAGCGTCGCCCGCCAGATCCAACCCCACCTGCAATGAGTCCCAGTTCCAAACCGCCCGACCGGTGGGCGCGGTGATCGTATCGTCGCGCACGCGCACCGCCACCCAAAGCCCCCGTGGGTCGTACGCCACCCAAGCGGTGACCTGGAGATCCTCCGGGCTTTGATCCGCAGGGTTGACCTGTGCCCAGCGCATCTGCGCGGGTTTGACCTGCGGAAGGCGCTCGGTCCATTCGCTCAGATCGCCATCGACACTCGCCTCCGGGGGAGCTTGCGGGCAGGGGATCAGCGGCCGGCGACAGCGGGTGGTCAAGGTCAGCCCCTGCGATTCCAGAACCACTTCGAGAGGAACGGCCCGCCCGCCCAAGAACTCCCCCAGCTCCAGCGGCAGGGCCACCGCCGTGGTTTCTCCGGGAGCAAGCTCGACCGAGAGCGGGCCGGCAATGGTGCGTTCGTCCAGGCGCAGGCTGACCGAACCCCGGGCGGACTCACCTCCCTGGTGCTCGATCGACACCGGTAGCGCCGGTGCGCTGGAAACCAGCCGATTGAACCGGCCCAGGAAAACGCGCAGCGGCGATTCCACCTCCACCAAACGATAGCCCTGGGCGATAGGTTTGGCGGCGTCTTGGTGGGCGAGCACCCAGTAGAACTCATGCTGTCCGACGTCCAACAGCGACGCGTCCAGGTCCACCTGCACCCGGGTGACCGAACCCGGTTCGATACCCCCTGCGACGTACCGGCGGGAAGCGAGCCGGTGAGGATAGACGGTCAGCTCGAGAGGTTGGGGCGAGGGGTTGGCAACTTCGGCGGTGAGCGTGGCGTCGGCGGAGCGGGGGACGCGGGTAAGCACCGGGTTGGGCCAGCGAATATCCCGCTGATACACGATCCGGTCTCCAGGATTGATGACATACACCGGAGCGGCGCCGAGGGGGAGCTGATACCTGCCGTCGGGGCTGCGATGCATTTGCCAATCCCCGTTCATCTGCTGCACGAGCACCACGGGCAAACCGATGTCGATCCCGGTCGGCGTTGGTGAAAACCCCCAGGCCCGCCACATGACCAGCACGGTGTCACCGTGGTCATCTTGAAAGAGGTAGCCGGATACCCCGGGCGCCGGGCGGACCGCAGCCACAAACCGCTTGTTCCCCAGGCGTTGACACATCGTGCGATAAGCGCCGTACGATTCCTTCAGGCGGTAGTCCGCGTGGGTGAGGCCGCGGTAGGCGCTCAGGTCGTGGTGTTGCGAGTCGTCGGTCCAATCGTTCAGCGTAAGCTGGAACGTTCGCTCCACCCCCAGGGCGAGCAGGCCCACCGAGTGGCGAACGATACGCGCCGCTTGATCGTGCTCGCTGAGGCCCGCCGGCCCGGTGAAGAAACCGGTTTCGGTATGCCAGATTGGTTTGTCGGCGTCGCCGTGGGCACGCATGATCCCGCGCAGCTTCTCCACCGCGGACCACTCCGCGGCGATGTCCAACTGCTGCCCGTAGTTGTGGTAGCTCAGTGCGTCGAAGTAACCGCCTGCTCCATGCTGGTACATACCTTCGAGAAACTCGGCGTGCGGTCCTGCCAGCACCCCGCCGATAACCGTGCAGTTCGGGTCCGCCTTCTTGGCGGCGACGCAGGCGGCCCGCAGCAGACGGGCGTACAGCTCCGGATCAGGCCGGGGCGACCAGAACGGTTGGATGTTGGGCTCGTTCCACACTTCCCAAGCGGCGACGCGACCCTTGTAACGCTTGACCATCTCGTAGACGTAGCGGCCGAAGCGCTCGCGCTCTTCGTCGGTGGCGGGGCAGGATTCGCCGGACCACGCCGAAGCGTAGCAGAGAATCGCCAGCAGATTGAGGCCGTGTCGTTCATAGTCCGCCACCGCCCGGTCGAAGTCTTTCCAAACGAACGTGTCTCGGCGAGGTTCCACCAGAGACCACCAGAAGTCCTGGCGCGCCCAACCCGCGCCGGTGTCCTCCAGGACCCGCAGGCGCGCCTCTCCCTCTACCCAGAGATGCGGCGTATTCCCGTGAAGCCAGTGCGAGTACTGCGGACCGTGCAGGCCGAAGGGGTTGTTCACCTCGGTGGAGAATCGCGGCCCGGCGAGCGCCAAGCCGCTTCCCAGCAGGCTTGCCCAGGCGACGACCAGATGAACCCGAGGCGCAGAACAGAGCATGGCCGACCTCCCCCGAAACGGGCAGACCTCTTCTTCCTATTGATCGCCGCGATCGTGAGGATATGAAAAAACGACAGGACGGACAACCCGATTACCTTTCAGGGTTGGATTGGCCGATTGCTTGGTAGCGGTGCCCACAGAGTAGCCGCGACTTCAGCCGCGATTGGTTTACCTCTTGCCCTCGGCGATCTTTTTGCTTGTCCACGCCACATTGGCGCAGTAAGCTGGATGTCTGGCCGAGGCTGCCCCTTCGGTAGTATGCGCCACGGCGGAGATTCGGGCGGCCTCGGCCATCCTTCTGAACATGGCGACACCAAGCGTTACGAAGACTATCCCTTATACGCAATCTGGTTGATTGCTGCCGTTTCCCGTGTTCATGTTGCGGCTGCAAACCCCTCTCCCCTGGGGGAGAGGGCAGGGTGAGGGGGTAGGTTTGGAGCCTCTTGACCCTCCCCCAACCCCTCCCTGAAAGGGAGGGGAGTGCGTTTCAAATCGCCCACTCCTGCAAACCCAATCGGCACTAGGATTCGTATTGCCCATGCATCGCCGCACCGCTCCACCGGCGACGGCGGGATCGTTTCTACACAGGCTATCGGTTTAGTCTGTGGCGTCACCCCTCATGGGTGACGAGAAACGCGGGTTCGTCACCCACATGGGGTAACGCTACATTCGTGATGGCCACGGGCAAGCAACCCGACCGCCCCTACATGTCTGGGTATGCGCTTTGAAAGTGGGCGAAGTCGATCAGGTCAACGTCACGGTCTCGATCCAGATCCATAATGTCACACTGCGCGGTACGCTCCACCTCGGGTCCGGAGAGACACTCGGTGAAGGTGCGCAGGTCCGACAGGCTTAATACACCGTCGGCGTCAGCATCACCGCCCTCTGTGAACTGAAGCCAAACAGGATTGGTGATCGCGTGATAGGCGCCGCCGGTAGAATCCGTTCGCAAAGTGACGTAGGTGTCGGGTGGGCTGAGGTTTAGTTCGTCGAGCCGGACGAGCACAGCGTACTCAGGGGACGACGATGGGGGGATCGTCGCCCGGACGACTCCGTTAACCAAGACGGTCAGCTCGTAGTCGCCCACCGGGCCGAACTCGGCGGTGGACTCCAAGGTGACGTCCAACTCGTTGTCGCCGTCAAGCAGGAACGCTACTTCGCCGATCCCCGCGCCGTTGATTTCGCCGAACAACAGCGGGCCGTTCGACGCCACGCCTTGGCCCGCCATCAAAGCGCCGGTGACCTCTGCCCGAGACACGCCGGGCATCCAAGCGTAGGTGAACGTCGCCCCCAGAAGCCCGGGTTGATGGGCGTCGCTGTTGCCCAGCCCCACCGGAAAGCGATTCGGAAA
Source organism: bacterium (assembly GCA_024231775.1). Taxonomy (GTDB): domain Bacteria; phylum Planctomycetota; class Phycisphaerae; order UBA1845; family UBA1845; genus JAAEQG01. The sequence goes on along the minus strand of JAAEQG010000949.1, from coordinate 5,032 downwards.
TCCCGGGCGCACGCCGAGCGATCCCTGCTGCGGAGCGGCGATCTGGTTAAGCAGGTTATACCACTCCGCCAGGGCTTCGTTATCCGTACCCTTGATCTGGCCCTGGGTGTCGCTCCAGATCTCCAGCCCACTCCAACCGGTCGCCCCGTTGCCGAAGTCCCACTCGGAAAATGCCAGCGAGCCGGAGTCAAACGGGTGAGCGATGAAACCGAAACCGCCGGCGCTGTTGACTCGATCGATGATCACTTGCTCCGACTCGCAGTTGGCCAAGCCGAACAGCAGGCCCGAGGAGGGATTCGCCAGATAGCCCGTCGAGTCCGCGGAGAACGGATACGCCAAGTAGTGTGAGGGTAGCGAGAGCAAACCGCTCTGCCCGGCGCCCATCTCCTCACCGTACAAAACCAGCAAGGCGTTCTGGGCCGTGTACGCTGCAGCCTGGGCGGTCCCCGCCGCAAATTGATCCGGGGTGTAATAGTCCGTACCGGACCAGGAGGTGTGTACGTTCGAGTGATCGGTGACGATCATCCAGTCGAGCCCCATCAACTCCGCGGCTGCCGCATAGTCGGTCACGTCCTCCTCCGTACCGTCTATCACCAGGGCATCCAGAGAGTAGGTGGTGTGCACGTGCTGGTCGCCGGCGTACCACACCGCGCCGCTCCGGCCGGAGGATTCCATCGCCGGTACGTCACGCCGCAATCTCCGGGATTGGCAGTCGTACGTCCAGCACTGGCGGGGTTCGACACCTCTGGGAAGCGGCGGATGGATGGGAACCTCGATCGCCCGACGGATCACACGGGCGACGCCGTTTTCTTCGATATCGAGTTCGACGATCATCCGCAAACTCTTCCCCACCTCGTCGGGAACCTGCTCCGCCGGTAGGCGGTAGCGGTCCGCCCACACCCCGGCGGCCAACTTGCCGAGCAACTCTCGGGATCGGTCGGCGGCCCGTCGGATTTCGGCCGCGTTCCCGCGCTGGGCAGGTTCGTACATCTCCTCCCGCGTCGCAACATAAGCCTCGTACGGGGTCTTCAGGGTCGGCAGCGTCTGGTCAACCTGACGCGCGGCGACGATCTCACCTTTCCCGGACGAGTAGCGCACGGCGGTGATATTCACCGCGTCCGCCCCCGCCAGGTTCCGCACCGCAACGCGAATATCCACCGGACCGATCCCCCGGATCACCCGGACGTGCTGCACCGCAACGTACAGGCCTGCATCCAGCGTGCTCTCCTCCAGCCACGGCGGACGGTGGTCGTGGGCCTGTACCAGAGGAGAGAACCCCAATAGGACGACCAGCGCGGACCACCGCGCACCGCGAACCCCACCCCCACCCCATCGCCAACGTTTGATCACTTCGTGCTCCTCCTGAGTCGCCGGTCTCGACAACGGTGTATGCCGCCCCTCCAGCGCCGCCCCCTTGGCGCCGCCATTAGAGATCGGCTCACATTAGCGGATGCCCAAGTACCAGGCTCCGCTTCAGTGTAGTGACCCGGTGGAGCAGTTCCCACTCCGGCTATAATCTTCGGGTGTCTTCCATTTAGGGTGGCATGGGCAAACTTGTTTGCCCGTGTTGGACGATTCCACGGGCAAGCTGCTGCTTGCCCATGCCACCCTCGCCAGCTTCTGCCCCCTTGTTCGGGATGCACCCGTCATCTTCAGCCTCTCACCAGAGACGCCTCCCGGGCGGTTATCGCTCGTACCCTGAGGGCGGGCATTCCATAGACATCGCCGATACGCGAGCCTACGATCGAGCAGGAGGAGGAAAGAAGCATGGGCACGTCCCCGCGCCGCCCGACACATAATCACCCCGATATGTCCCCACCATCCGCGTCCTGGTCCCGCAGCCAGCGACGGGCGATTTTCTCCAAGATGGTCGCGGGAGAGCGGCGCTGCGGTAGGATGACCCTGCGCCGCAGGGCTGAACTCATGGCCTACGCCACCAAGCTGGGCATTGACGCATCCGACGCGGCGACCGTCCTGGACGCCAGCCGCCCCGCCGCATCCTCGGCGAAATGGGCTCCGCCCGGCTGGCTGCTGGGTTCGATGACCCTGCTCATCATCATTGCGGCGTGCGCCCTGCTGAATTGATGCGATCGGGTTCGTATGCACCTCCTGCGTAACTTGTTTGACGCAAATGTGTTATGGGTCTGATGTGGCCTGGAAGCCACGCCTCTCCCCACCAATCCACGTCTGATGTTTCGTCGAATCATCATCTCCTTTGACACCCAGCCGATCCCGCCGATACTCTCTTGAACGGTACGAGGGCGCGGCGGTCTCTCTCCGAAGCCGGCCTACGGACGACGGATGGGCAGGATGGATGAATCTTCCACAGAATCGGACCCTGTCAGCCCCCTGACGCTGGCCCAGATCGCCGAACAGGTCTTCCAGGGACTTCCCCTGGGTTTGATCGTGTTCGACCACCAGTTGCGGATACTCCACCGCAACGAGGTTGCGGGGGAGTTGTTTGCCGACCACCGCGACGTGGGTCGGCTGCTGGCGGAGGAGACGCTCGAGGGGAAGTGCGAGGATTGGCCAGCCGTCGTACGCCAAGTGCTGGACACCGGGGTTCAACGGCGGTTAGAGGGCGTAAGCTGTTCCGGCGATACGAGCGCGGGCGAGCCCCGCCTCCTCGACCTGGTGTGCATCCCGCTGCAACCTGAGGGAAGCGGACCGGTCAGCGGTGGCGTCCTGCTCTGCGAGGATGTCACCGCCCGGGCCAGTCTGGAGCGGCGCCTGGCGGTGTCGGAACGCATGGCTGCCGTAGGGCGGCTGGCGGCGAGGGTCGCCCACGAGCTCAACAATCCACTCGATGGTGCTTTGCGCTACATCAACATGGCCCTGCGGATGCTCGAGCCCGAAGGTCCGGAGAAGGCTACGATGTTCCTGACCGAGTCGCGCACCGGGCTGCTGCGCATGGCCCGGATAGTGGGGGAACTGCTCGAGTTCTCCCGCAGCAATGATGCCCAGTTCGAGCGGGCGAATGTGAACGACATTGCCGAGGAGGCGCTGCGCACCTACCAGGAGGCTGCGGCGAAGCAGGGTGTGGTGTTAGCCAGCGCCTTTCACGATCAGAACATGCCCATGATCCGCGGGGCGAAGCTGTTCCAGGTATGCTGCAATCTGGTCAAGAACGCCATTGACGCGATGGTTGATGGGGGCACGCTAACCGTCACCACCGGCGTCGTCGGTGGTGAAGTCGTGCTGCGCTTCGAGGATACCGGCGTGGGTCTACCGGAGGAGAACGGCGACATCTTCGAGGCGTTCTTCACCACCAAGCCGCCGGGCAAGGGCACGGGTTTGGGATTGGCTATATGTAGGGACTACCTGGCCCGGTTCAACGGAACGATCACCGCGGCGAACCGTCCGGAGGGCGGAGCGGTTTTCGTCGTGCGTATCCCGGTGGATCCGCGGGGCCAAGGCCAACCGGAAGACCCCGCCAACATGGTGACGAGCTGACGGTGGGCGAAACCGACGATGCCCACAGGGAGAGGTTCTGTGCAAGATGACCGTTCGAGCATTTTCGTCGTCGATGACGATCGGATCATTCTCGATTCGCTCTGCGAGTTTCTGGGCATGGAAGGCTATGACGTCGAGGGGGCGGCCGACGCGGACACCGCTCTGCGCGCCCTAGGACGCAAGCCCTTCCAGGTCGTCATCACGGACGTGAACATGCCCGGCGCCGACGGCTTCGAGCTCCTCCGCGTCATCAGACAGCGTTATCCGGAAACCGTGGTGATCATCATCACCGGGTATGGAACGATCGAAAGTGCGGTCGAAGCCATCAAGATGGGGGCCTATGATTACCTCACCAAGCCGATCATCGACGATGAAATCCGCCTGACCATCGAGCGCGCCCTGCGGCAGCAGGCCCTGATCCGCGAGAATCGGTCGCTGCGCGAACGCCTCGATCTGCGTTTCGGGCTGGATAGTGTGGTGGGGCATGACTACAAGATGCTCAAGGTCTTCGACCTGATCGAGGCGGTGGCGGACTCCAAAGTCACCGTGCTGGTCCAGGGAGAGTCCGGCAGCGGTAAGTCCATGATCGCCCGGGTGATCCACCATCGCAGCGAACGCCGCGATCAACCGTTCGTCGAGGTGGCCTGCGGAGCACTCCCCGAGCAACTGCTGGAGAGTGAGCTGTTCGGCCACGTGCGCGGATCGTTTACCGGAGCGGTGGCCAACAAGGAAGGGAAGTTCAAAGCGGCTGACTGCGGGACGCTCTTTTTGGATGAGATTTCCACGGCTTCCCCCAGCCTCCAGGTGAAACTGCTCCGGGCGATCCAGGAACGCGCCTTCGAACCGGTGGGCAGCAACAAGACTGATACGGTGGACGTGCGCCTGATCCTGGCGACCAACGTCGATCTGGAGGCTGAGGTGGAGGCGGGGCGATTTCGTCAGGATCTGTTCTATCGGATCAACGTGGTGGCGATCACCCTGCCGCCCTTGCGCGAGCGGATCGGCGACATTCCGCTGCTGGCGGACACGTTCCTCCGCCGCTACGGCGAAGAGTCGCGCACCGACACGGCGGGATTCACCGACGATGCCCTCCAGTGCCTGCAACGCTATCACTGGCCGGGGAGCGTGCGCGAGCTGGAGAACGTGGTCGAGCGCGCCCTGGTGCTCTGCAAGGACAAACACATCGGGGTCGACGGCTTGCCTCCCAAGCTGGTGGAAACGACCAAGGCGGCGTCGGTGAGTGGCCCGTTCGCGCCGCAGCCGCTGAGGCAGGCGTTGGAAGGCCCGGAGAGGACCATTATCGAGAGCGCCCTTCGAGCCAACAGTTGGAATCGTCAGCTCACCGCCGACGTGCTCCAGATCAACCGCACGACGTTGTATAAGAAGATGAAGCGATACGGCTTGGAAGCAGACCCGGTAAAAGCCTCTCCCCGTCGGGCGTAGCAGCGGTCTGGGTGCCGGGTGACGCTACATCCATGATCGCAGCGGCGGGTGGCATGCCTTCACCCCGGCGCAGCCGGGAGGTAGGCATGAGCTACGCTATCGGAAAAGAAAAGGGGACATTCTACTTTTTTCTGAT
>JAAEQG010000948.1 GCA_024231775.1 bacterium | reverse complement strand
GGATGACCCCAACCGCATCGAGGCAGGTTTGCTCTACGTGTTGAACGAGCAGGCCCGAGCTGGGCACGTCTACGTACCTCGCTGCTCGCTGGAGCAAGAGGCGGTGGATGCGCTGGGCCGGGTCGTCGCTTCGCAAATGGAGGGGGCGCTACAGCGGTTGGCGCAGCGGCGCGAGGTCAAAGTGGAGGGGGATCGCGTGTACCTCACTTTGCTCTGGGACGCCGAGACGGGTGTTGCCGACCGGATAGCCTGTCTTTCGCGCACCCCCGGTTCCATCGGGGACGTGAGAACGGTGACGGTGGGGGCGAACGGCGTCGAACTCTCCCCGGAGCAGCGGGATGCCGTCGTCCTGGCGCTGCGAAACAAGGTGAGCGTGCTCACCGGCGGGCCGGGAACGGGCAAGACCGTCACGACAAAGACGGTCGTGCGGGCATTGGAGGAACTCGGGTGTCAGTATGCACTTTGCTCCCCCACGGGCCGGGCGGCCAAGCGGCTGGCCGAAACCACGGGGCGCTATGCCCAGACCGTGCACCGCCTGCTCGAGTACAACCCGGAGCGGGGATTCCGCTACGACAGCACGAACCCACTGCCGGTGGATTTCGTCGTCGTGGACGAAGCCTCGATGCTGGACACCCAGTTGGCGGCGCACTTGCTTTCGGCG
>JAAEQG010000947.1 GCA_024231775.1 bacterium | reverse complement strand
CCCCATCGCCATCGCGAAAGCGCACGCTCGCGACGAGCACGTCATCCACCCGTTTGCTGGCGATCTTTTTCCCGTTTGACATCGTCGGCTCCCGGCGCGTCAGTGCGACCAGTGCCCCAATCCGGCAAAACCCTCTTCGCCCGTCACTTGCGTCAGTTCGCCAGACGTGGCATCATAGCTCCACAAATTCGCCCAGGGATAGTAGCCTCCCGGACGCGCGTTGAGATTGACGAACGTGTACAATAAACGGCTGCCATCACTCGTCCAGTTCGCGTGCTGGATGCGTCCCTGGCGCTCGGTGATCGTGGCGACCTCGCCGCTCTCTAGCATGACGATGTACAGAGAAGTGGGGGGGTAAATGGGGAAACACGTCCCCCGCCGGTCTCCCGGGCCGGTGCCGATGGCGACCCACGTCCCGTCCGGCGACCAGGCGGTCACCAGCGGAACCCCTCTCTCCCCCTGAAAGATCGAGCGCGGCTCTTGGCCCGGTTTTACGATCGCGACCATGTTTTCCGCGATGTCACCGACGACGAACTCGTCCCCGTCGGGCGACCAGTCCGCGGTCTCTGTACCGGCGAAAATCTCTGTGATCTCGCCCGTTCCGCTGGACCACACGTGCGCGCTGCCCTCGCCAGACCGCGCCGTCTTGCTCACGAAAAGCAGGTCATCCCCGACGGGCGACCAGGCCAGGGACTGGATCTCCCACGGAAGCGCAATGCTGCGCTCGATGCCGCTGCCATCCGCCCAGGCGACGTGGATGGTGCTGCCATCATCCGCGCTGTTCCCGCCCACAAAGACCACCCGCGTTCCATCGGGGGACCAGATAGGCGGCGGCAGGGTCAACACATCGGTCACGTCTTGATTGACGCGGACGTGCTCCTCCCCATCAGCCGCAGACACCCACACCCCGGCGGCGATGCTGTTTCCCGTGAATGTCCCCTTCTCCGTTCCCCAGTAGACCACGTGCTGCTCGTCGGGCGACCAGGTCGGGTAGAGACACGTTCTCAGGCTGGGTTCGGAAATCTTTTGCCTGTTCGAGCCATCGGCGTCCATCACATAGACCGGGCCGTTTCCATCCTGGTCGGAGACGAAAGCGAGACGCGGCTCGGCTGGCGCGTCGTCGACTGCCTGCTCGGCCTCCACCACAGCCGCCTCTTGCTCGTCCGTCTGTCCGTCTGCTGGGGCGGCGT
>JAAEQG010000946.1 GCA_024231775.1 bacterium | reverse complement strand
TCCCATCGCCGAACAGCGATTTCGTGGCCGTGGGCGCGGGCTCTGTGCACAGCCTGGGCCTGAAGGCCGACGGCACGATCGACGCCTGCGGCGCCGGGCAACCTGGCCAATCGGGCTGGCCACACTACAGCCAGTGTGACGTCCCTTCGCCGAACAGCGATTTCGTGGCCGTGGGCGCGGGCTCTTTGCACAGCCTGGGCCTGAGAGGTGTGACCAGCCAGGACTGCAACTTCGACGGCCTGCCGGACGAGTGCGAGTTGGCCGGCAACGACTGTAACAGCAACGGCATACCCGACGACTGTGACATGGCCCGCTGCGCAGGAGACCTCGCCTGTGCCGACTGCAACACCAACGGTGGACCGGACGAGTGCGACATCGCGAACGGAACCAGCGGAGACTGCCAGGGGGATGGCATTCCAGATGATTGCCAGCTTTCGGGCAACGATTGCAACACCAACGGCGTGCCGGACGAGTGCGACATCGCGAACGGAACCAGCGGAGACTGCCAGGGGGACGGCATTCCAGATGATTGCCAGCTTTCGGGCAACGACTGCAACAGCAACGGCGTGCCGGACGACTGCGACATCTCGATGGTCCTGGACGTCGGTGACCTGGTCGTCGGCGGGAACGGTCTGGGGACCGGTGAGTCCGGCGCGGGCGTGAGCGTCCGCGACGGCCTTCTCTACGGCGCCGGTGTGTCCGCTGGGGCAGGGATGTCCTCGGACCCGTTCATCCCGACGGCTGGAACCAACGGCGCGGCCGACCTGCCCTTCGTGGACGGGGTTCTTTCTCCGGATGGCAACACGCCGATCGACTCAGGAGGCTCGACGAATGGTTTCCCCGATACGGACGGCAACAGCTATGACGCAGTTCGCAACGGCGCTGCGTGGGCAGGAATGCCCATCACTGTGGCCGACCAGCCCGGCGTTCCGCGGGCTGGCGTCGGGATCCACGCCAACGCGGGGATCACCTTCGACCTGGCCGCGATCCGCGCCGCCTATCCGGGCCGATCGATCGAGCGTTTTGAGGCGGTCGCGGGGCTGCTCGATCCAGCTATTCCGGAGGCGGACGTGCGGCTGTGGGTCCTCGTGGACGGTGTGGTTCGGTACGACGGGACGTTCATTTACGGCGGCACCACGTGTGAATCCGTGACGATCTTTCTGACCGCCAACAGCGGATTCCTCACGCTGGCGTCCACCGATGTGGACGTCAACTACAATGGGGACCAGGCCGTGTTCGCTGACGCTAGGCTGGTACTCAGCACTGCTTCGTATGACTGCAATACCAATGGTGTGCCGGACGAGTGCGATTCAATTGCACCAGGTGATTTCGATGGGGATGGATTCGTGACACTTGCAGACTACATGTGGTTCGCGGACTGCACGGCCGGGCCGAACACGCCGCCGGCCGTGCCCATGCCGGCATGTGCACCAGCGTATTTGACTGCCTTCGACATGGATAACGACAACGACGTGGACCTAGCAGACTTCGCCGCATTCCAGGAGGCGTTCAGCGGGTGAGCACGGCGCGGGTGCCATCGCCTCCGCCGGATTAACACGGCCCCCGCGATGACCAGAACCGGCAGGAGGCTCGGCTCCGGCACATGAGCCAGCCACGCCATAAGGGAAACCCCTGGCACGCGGGCGAGGATCCGCGACCGAGTTTGGAGCCAACCTGCTCGGGAGGTAGGATGGTCCTGCTGGACGGTCAACGCGGCAAACCCTGCCCGCGAAGAACCGTCCATGCGGGAGAGGGGAGAGAGTCGCCCAAGGGCGTGCCCTCCTTCTCACTTCGGGCCGCACAGCGCGGTCCACGGCACGTCTGGTGGTCTTTAGCCATGGGGGGACGACACATGTACTGGTCAAACCGCACGCTGGCGGCGATCGTGATCCTCGCCACCCTGATCCCAGCCTCCTCGATCTGCGGCGATGTGCTCTACGTCGATGACGACGCGCCGGGGGCGAACGACGGCTCCAGCTGGCCCGACGCCTTCGTAGATCTCCAGGACGCCTTGGCCGTCGCCAGCACCAACGGGGCGATCACCGAGGTTCGCGTCGCCCAGGGTTGCTACACGCCGGATCGGGGCAGCGGGGACCGAACAGCTGCATTCCAGTTAATCAACGATGTGACAATCTACGGCGGTTACACCGGCTGGTGGGGGGCTGATCCGGACGAGCGGAATGTCGAATCCTGTGAGACCATTCTCAGCGGCGACCTGTTCGGCAACGATGGGCCCGATTTCGCCAACAACGATGAGAACAGCCACCATGTCGTCAACGGTAGCGACACTGACCGGACGGCCATTCTCGACGGTTGCGTTGTCGCCGCGGGAAACGCCAACGGTTTGTACCCGCACGACCGGGGCGGTGGGATGTACCTCTTCGGTGGCAGCCCAACGCTGGTGAGGTGCATCTTCCGTGGCAATTGGGCCGACAAAGAGGGCGCTGGAGTAATGGTCGACTCGGGCAGCAGTCCAGCACTGACCGGCTGCACAATCGCGGACAATGTGGTCAACTACGTCGGCGGCGGGATGTTCAACCGCTCGGATAGTGACCTCACGTTGACCAACTGTACATTCAGCAACAACACGGCGGGCGATGCGGAAGGTGGTGGATTCTACCACTACAGTGGCAGCGCTACGCTAGTGAACTGCGCCTTCCACGGCAACTGGGCCGCCGATTCAGGCGGCGGGCTGTACAGCTTCCTCTGCACACTATCACTGATGGGCTGCACGTTCATTGGGAACCAAGCTGACAACGACGGTGGTGGGGTATATGCCTATGCTGCGAACGACTATCCTCTTGTCGTGACGAATTGCGCGTTCAGCGGAAACTCGGCCTCCATCGGTCGCGGAATGTACGTTGATAACAGATTCGGTACTGGGTTCGCGACGATCAGTAATTGTGTCCTCTGGCAGAATGGTGGGGCCAGCCAGGGCGCCCAACTGCACTACTACATAGGTACTCCGTTTCTGAGGTACTGTTGCGTTCAGGGGTGGACCGGGTCTTGGGGCGGCCTCTGGAATAATGGCAACGATCCGCTCTTTGTGGATGCCGACGGACCGGACGGCATCCCTGGTACAGAGGATGATAACCTTCGCCTGACTACGGGTTCATCCTGCATCGACTCCGGGGACAACGACGCGGTCCCCGTGGAAGTGACAACCGACCTGGATGGGAACGCGCGATTCGTGGACGATCCCGAGACGGACGACGCCGGGGCTGGAACACCCCCGATCGTAGATCGTGGCCCCTACGAATATCGTTCTGAGGATTGCAATGGCAACGGCGTGTGGGATGCTGACGACATAGCCGTCGGGACGAGCCAGGACTGCAACAGCAACGGCACGCCGGATGAATGTGATGTCGCTCATCACGACTGCAACACAAACGGTGTACCAGATGAGTGCGATCCCGACTTCGATGGAGACGGCCTGCCGGACGGCTGCGACCCGGATGAGGATGACGATGGCGTGTTGAACGAGGCTGATGCCTGCGCTTTCACCCCGTGGGGCGAACCCGTGAACGGCCACGGCGGTCCGATGGGTGACTTCGACGACGACTGCGCGGTGACCGTTCTGGACTACGCCTACTTCGAGGTCTGCCTGTGGTTCTCGGGGCCGGGTGGTGATCCGGGCTTCGATGAGTGCACCGACGTCTTCGACTACGACGGCGACGGTGATGTGGACCTGGGAGACTTCGCTGCGTTCCAGCATGCTTGCAGCGCCCCGTGAGGCAAGGCCAGGCAAACACAAACTCGATAGGAGGATGCTTCCATGTCACATGCCATGACGCCGACGACGCTGACTGCGCTGATGCTGTTCATCATCCCACCGGCTGGATCCGTCCACGCAGCCACGATCTACGTCCCTGGAGACCACCCCACGATCCAGGAGGCCATCGACGCGGCCCAGAACTACGACACGGTCGTTGTGTCCCCTTCCACGTACCAAGAGAACATCTCCTTCGGCGGCAAGCTCATCACGCTGACAGGCACCGACCCATCGGATCCGGGGATCGTCGCCACAACGATCATCGACGGGGGCGGTCTCGGGCCGGTGGTCACCTTCGTCGGCACCGAAGGCCCGGACGCCGTTCTGGCGGGACTCACCATCACTAACGGCTGGGGAACCTACGGTGGCGGTGTTCAGGGGAGCCGGACCGGAGCGCGAATTCTCGATTGCGCCGTCATCGACAACCAGGCCGACTTTGGTGGCGGCATCTACGGATGCGACGGCGAGATCACCCGATGTGAAGTCAGCGGCAACACCGCGGAGTGGGACGGTGGCGGCATCTACCGTAGCGACGCCCTGATCTACGATTGCACCATCAGCAAGAACCAGGCGTCGAACGGTGATGGCGGCGGTCTCCACGACTGCCACGGCGATATTGAGGCCTGCACGATCAGCAGCAACGGGGCGGACTCCCAAGGTGGTGGCCTTGCCTACTGCAACGGCACGATCACGGACTCCGTGATCGGTGCGAACAGCAGCGGTCTCGATGGCGGCGGCCTCTACGACTGCATGGGGACTATTGACGGTTGCACCATCACGAACAACACGACTGTCAATGCAGGGGGCGGCCTAGCATACTGCGGCGGCACGATTTCGAGATGCACGATCAGCGGTAACGTATCCCTGCACGAGGGAGGCGGACTGGCAAACTGCAGCGGCGAGGTTGTCTCTTGCATTATTCGAGCCAATTTCTCTCTGGGCGATCAATCCGGAAACTACGGTCATGGTGGTGGCCTCTCCAGATGTTACGCTACCATCGCAAACTCCCTTATCAGCGGGAACAAGGCCAACCGTGACGGAGGCGGATTCTACCGCTGCTATGCTGGCACGATTCGCAACTCAACGATCGTTGGCAACCTCGCCATGGCCCAAGGTGGAGGACTTAAGGAGTGCACCGGACAAGTCACCAGTTGCATTCTCTGGTCCAACCGGGCGGCGGACGGCTCCCACCAGTGGTTGGAAGGCTCCTCGCCCCAATACAGCTGCATCGAGGGCCTCAAGAACATCGCAGCCGACCCGTTGTTCGTTGACCCCGGCCACTGGGACCGGAACGGTACGCCGGGTGACTACACGGACGACACGTGGATCGAGGGCGATTATCACCTTACCGCAGCCTCACCTACCATCAACGCGGGGGATCCAGGATACACGCCGGCTTCCGGCGAGACTGACATCGACGGTGATCCTCGCCTGAATCACGGTCGCGTGGACATCGGGGCGGATGAGTTTCCCATCGATTGCAACACGAACGGAGTCAACGACGATCTCGACTTCACCGCAGGCACCAGCCTCGACTGCAACGGAAATGACGTGCCCGACGAGTGCGACGTCGTTGCCGGCACCAGCGAAGACTGTAACAGCAATTTGGTCCCCGACCTGTGCGACGTAGCGCTCTCCGACTGCAACGGAAACGACGTGCCCGACGAATGCGATGTGGTTGGCGGCACCAGCGAAGACTGTAACAGCAACCTGATCCCTGACCTGTGCGAGGTTCCGTTCTCAGCACAATCTCCACAACTCTCACCCTTGGGCACAGGCTACTCTCAATCTCATGTCTTCAGCTCGCCCCCCGTCGCTACAACCGATGTGGCGCTGACGTTCACCGCAGTTGGTGACCTCGGCTACTCAAACGAGTACGTCAGCGTGTACATCAACGAGAGCTACGTCGGAAGGGTCTTCCAGTACAGCGGAACGGACTGTCCATCCCTCCCTGACGTGCAGGAGATCACCGTATCTGCGGGCACCTTCAATGCAGCCCTCGCCGGGGGCGACCTGGCCATCAACATGAACGCCAGCAGCTACGTAAACGCAACGCAGTGCAGCCCCATGTCGTACATCTCTGTCGCGGTCGAGCATGGTCCCGCTGGCGACTGCAACGGCAACCGCGTGCCCGACGCCTGCGATCTCGCAGACGGCACGAGCACCGACTGCGACACGGACGGCCTTCCCGACGAGTGTCAGTTGGGGGGGCGCGACTGCAACACTAACAGCCTTCTGGACGATTGCGAGATCGCCGCCGGCACGGCTGGTGACTGCGATACTGATGGCCTGCCTGATGAGTGCCAGCTAGAGGGTAGAGACTGCAACACGAACGGTCTCCTGGACGATTGCGAGGTAGCCGCCGGTACGGCTGCCGATTGCGACAGTAGCGGCCTTCCCGACATGTGCGAGTTGGACGGCCGTGACTGCAATGTGAACGGGTTCCTCGATGATTGTGAGGTGAGCGCAGGCACTAGCGAGGACTGCAACACCAACCAGCTACCTGATGAGTGTGACCTCGCCGGGGGCACATCTGCTGATGTCAACACAACCGGCGTTCCTGACGAGTGCGAAGGCTGGGTGTTGTACGTCGATGATAGCGCTCCCGCGGGTGGGAACGGACGCAGTTGGGCAGCTCCGTACAACGACCTGCAGAAAGCGTTGCACTCTGCGGTCCCCGGAGATGCGATCCACGTTGCGCAGGGCACCTACGCCCCGGCGGGACCAGGTTGGGATCGTCCCGCCACCTTTCAATTGAGGAGTGGCGTGGGACTGTACGGTGGTTATGCCGGGTATGGACAACCAGAACCCGACGCGCGGAACTGCGCTCTATACGAGACCGTCCTGACCGGTGACCTCAATGGTGACGATGGCTCGGTTGGCACCTCCGAGAACAGCTATCACGTGGTGACCGTCAGCAGCGTAGAGCAGAACACGGTACTGGACGGGTTCACGATCAAGGCTGGTATCGCAGATGGTTCCTCGCCGCATAACGATGGCGGCGCGATGTATATCAACAACGATGGTGGCAGTGTTGTGGTACGCGCTTGCTCATTCAGTAGCAACTTGGCTGACAGCCGGGGAGGTGCAGTATACAACGCGTACGGCGACAGCAGCTTCCTTCGCTGCACCTGGGACGGTAAT
>JAAEQG010000945.1 GCA_024231775.1 bacterium | reverse complement strand
TTACTGGCGCAGCGGTTGCTACCGAGCTAACGATCGCCGACCTGACCAAGGCCCACCGGGCGGGAGTCGGCGCCGAGACTCTGATCCAGCTTATCGCGATCGCGGAGAAGGTTCCGCGGCTTGGCGAATCAGAGGAGGCCGAGCTAGCTGCCGCCAGCGTCCCCACCGAGGTCGTGGCGGCTCTCAGGCGACGGGGCGCCGAGCTGGCTGGCGAAGTCTCCCCGACTGAAGCCGGAGCCGGACCTGACGACCCACGCCTGGTGGACATAGTGCGGCTGGTCCGTGCCGACCTTGCCGAGAATCTGATCATCGAGCACATCAGCCGCACCCCTGAGCCCTACCAGCCGACCGTCAACGATCTCATCTACCTCAGGCAGAACGGGGTTTCGAATCAGGTCATCGGAGCCTTGCTGGGCGAACCCGCCCCCTCTGCTGCTCCGGCCGCCCCACCGACCGCGCCGCCGACAGTGGTCGCCCGTCCGCCCGCCACGGCCGTCCCTCGGACCCGGGAGGCGTCCCCGCCCGGCCAGTGGTTTGGCCCGGTGCAGCGCCATTTCCCGATGAAAAGGCTGGTCACGAGGAAGTCGGAGGGAAAGATCGGCCTGGTCGGGGGGCGGATCGAGTACCACGACGAGAGGGACGACGAACGTTCTGTGGCCTTTTATGCCACCGTGCTCAAGAAGGTCTGGTTGGATTGTGAATCCGGGGCTGAGGGCACAGTGTGCCACGAGATCAGTCTCAAGACCACCCACGGCGACACCTACCGGTTTCGCGATCCCGACTGGAAGAAAGGCGGCAACCGCCAGATCCTCGCCCTCTGGGAAACTCTCAGGCAGAGATACCCCCGAGTCAGGTTCAAGAAGAAGGACTAACGCCCGCTCCGGGCATCCTGATACCAAAAATCAGGATGCCTGCCCCACAATTCGTCATGGGATTCATTGGCCTGCTAGTGGTGCGTTGCAGGGAATTCTGCAGGCGTTTCCGGCAATCTGATCCGCGCTGATGGCAAGCCGCACCTACGCCTGGGGTTGAAACCCCAGGCTTTACGACTGCGCCCCTTCAGGGCGCCTCAGTAATCTTCAACCCGTACCTGGGGTTGAAACCCCAGGCTGTACGACCGCGCCCCTTCAGGGCGCCCGGAC
>JAAEQG010000944.1 GCA_024231775.1 bacterium | reverse complement strand
CGAACTCCATACGCGATGACCGCGACGCTCCCCCCGACAACCATCGCCCCCACGAAGCTCAGCGCTCGCCCCGGGCGCGGATCAATCCACCTCCGGGCCAGCCGCCGGGCCGCCCACAGAGCCAGCCCGACACCACCCGCCAGCAGTGCCCCGAGACCGTGGGTCAAGACCATCGCCCACCCCAGGCCCAGAGCACCCAGCCCGCCCACGAGCAAGCCCGCATAGCCTTCCCCCGTACGTCTTCCCACCCCCCATCCGCCCGCCAGCACCGCCAACATCGCGAACCACGCCACAAGCAGATGGGCTGCCGCGATGTTGCTGTGTGACAGGTACCCCGACGCCTCTCGGGCCTCCAGGCGACTCTCGAATAGCTCCACCTGCGGAGCGTCCAGCGACACGCCCTGGGCTTCCCAGAAAGCCTCCCGGTGCTCTCGGTAGACCTGCTCCGTTTCCTCGAATCCCACAAACACCTGATCGAAGCAGTAGTACGCCTGGGCTGCTCCCGACGCCACGATCACGCACAGGGTCAGGCGCAGGTGACGGCTATCCCGCAACAACTGGACCAGCACCACCGAGAGCCCAGCCGTCGAAATCCAGTCCACCGAAGCATTGATCGCCACCCGCTGATTCGAGGCCCACAGCGAGGAGATGACCGCAGCGATCACCACCATCGCCAAACCAATCTCCAACCCGCACCAGCGATACCGCCTCCGACCCGCCAACCCGTGGGCCAACGCCCACGCCAGCACCGAACCGAGGATAGCCAGGTCGATCAGCAGAGTGTGCAACGGAAGAGAATCTGCAACGCCCTCCAGCACCCGGGTCATCGTCATGCCGGCGAGGTCATAGCTTTCGCTGATGAGCGGACGCAGGCCGATAACCGCCAGAAGGACGAACCGAGCCCCGGTCTCCAAGATCCGGGCGGCGTCCTCGCGCCATGATCTACCAGCCTCGTACTGCATCTCAACCTCGACCCGGGCCACGCCCGGACGGCTCAGAACCAGGGGCAAGCTACGTTTCCATCAAGGTACAGGCTACGTGCCCCATCCCTTCCAAGGGTGGGGGACCGACGCGCGCTTGCCACGGCCATCGCCCGGCGTAGCCATGCTCCGAAACCGAGCCGCGACCGTAAGGGAGCGGACCTGACGAGACCGCTACGACCTCTTTGAGGCATCATTCGATCCCCCGCCGTTCTCGGGCGTCGGCCCTTTCGCGTTGTAACAACTGTACCGGATGTACTCATCATAACTGCCGTCAATGTACGGTCCAAGCGTACGGAACGCCACCAACGCGCACCTAAAGCCAGCGCGCCGTTCTCCCGATACATTTGGTAAGGCTGTGGGTCTTCGCTCATATGAGTGAACAGCCTTAAATGGGGGATCCGGGTAGCGGCGAACTCGGGTCCTTCATGTATTTTTACCGGGGAAGAGGAAGAGGCGTCCCCGATTGGCTGCGAATGCACGCGGAAGAACTCCGGGTGCGATGGGCAAACTCGCCTGCCCGTGGTTGCAGCATGCCACACGGGTGAGCGAAGCTCACCCATGCCACCCGCCGAAGCTCACCCATGCTACCCGCCCACGCCGACCGCCCATCAAGTGTAGCGCCACCCCTGGTGGGTGCTGATTACCCCCTGGCGCTACCGTAAAGGGGGGCGATTTAGGG
>JAAEQG010000943.1 GCA_024231775.1 bacterium | reverse complement strand
TCGACGACGGAATTGGACTGGACCGCCGAACCGATGCCCAGCGAGGCCAGTCCCGCCATCAGGGCGAAGACGATCCCCACCCAGCGCAGTTTCAGTCCCTGTTCGAGGTAGTACATGGGCCCGCCCGAGGCGCTGCCGTCGGGGTGGATGACGCGATACCGCACCGCCAGGGCACAACTGCTGAATTTCGTCGCCATCCCGACCAGGGCGGTCACCCACATCCAGAAGATCGCGCCGGGACCGCCCACCGCAATCGCCAGCGCCACCCCCGTGATGTTGCCCGTCCCGATGGTGGCCGACAGGGCCGCACATAACGCCTGGAAGTGCGAGATGTCCCCCTGCTCGGTCGGATCGTCGTATTTGCCCGAGATGCACTGCAGGGAGTGTTTCAGGTGGCGCAGTTGAATGAACCGCAGGCGCAGGGTCAGGAATAGGCCCGTGCCGATCAACAGTACGATCATGGCGGGACCCCAGACGATCCCGTTGACCGCATCCATCCAGTTCGAGAGTGTCGTCAGCACAGCCAGCCTCCACAATGTCCCACAGCATCCCTGCCTCGAACACCGCGCGTCCCAGGGACGAGCGACGGTGACGGCAGCGGGTCAGCGGCCCGTGGCGGCGATTGTAGCGTCCTTTGGGAGGTATGCAAAGACCGTTTTCGCGTCTCGAGGGTTCCATCGCCAAACCTGCGCTTCGCTGCGGCTTGACGCTGCC
>JAAEQG010000942.1 GCA_024231775.1 bacterium | reverse complement strand
TTCGAGCGCACTGGAGGGTTGTACCGCTTCAAAGTCGAAGCTCCGGCGGGCAAGACTACTACTCTGACCGTGGGCGAGGAGCGGATCATCGACCAGGCGGTCTCCATCCGCAATGCCGGCAAAGACGCCATCACTTTCTACTTCCGGGCGAAGGTCATCAGCAAGAAGGTCCGAGACGCTCTCGAACGTGTCGTCCGCATGCGCACCGCCATGGAGCGAGATGAGCGCGAAGCCACGCGCCTGCGCAATCGGCTGAGCTCGATCGAGCAGGAGCAGAAGCGGCTGCGCGAGAATCTTCGTGCCGTACAACGCACCTCGGAACTGTACCAACGGTACATCGCCAAGCTGGAGAAACAGGAGACCGAGATCGAGCAGGCCCAGGGAGCTCTTGCAGAGGCTGAGGCGAGGATCGAGCAGCAGCGACGTGAGCTGGACGACTACCTCCTCCGCCTGGACGTCGAGTAGGGTGGCGGAAGGAACAGGCGGGCTGCGCAGCGGGTCCTGCTGGAAAGGTGGGAGTGTCCGGCGAGCGGGATGGCGGTACAATGCCGCGGCGTGACGCGGGTATGGTCCGCGTTGCCAGGATGAGTGCCGCACTAGATGAGGGCTGACAGCTTGTCGCGAACCTGTGCAAACATACTGGAGGCTGTCGGACAGACCCCGCTGGTGCGCCTGAACCGGGTGGGCGTGGAGTTGGATGCTGCTCTGTACGCCAAGATAGAGTTCGTCAATCCGGGTGGGAGCGTCAAGGATCGCGTGGCGGTGGCGATGATCGAGCAAGCCGAGCGCGATGGTGAACTCAAACCCGGTCATACAATTATCGAAGCCACCTCGGGTAACACCGGGGCGGGCCTGGCGATGGCGGCGGCGGTTAAGGGCTATCGATGCATACTCACCGCCCCGGATCGGACCAGCACGGAGAAGCTGCGGGTATTGCAGGCCTACGGAGCGGAGGTCGTGCTGACCTCAGCCGGCGCCTCCTCGGAGAGCACGGAGGGAGCGGAGGCCGTCGTCCGCCGCCTGCTCAACGAGATCCCCGATTCGTGGCAACCCGAACAATCCGGCAACCTGGCCAATCCGCAGTGCCACTATGAAACGACCGGGCGCGAGGTGTGGGAACAGACCGACGGGCGCGTGACCGTCTTTGTGGCTGGAGTGGGGACCGGGGGTACGGTCTCCGGCGCGGGCAAGTACCTCAAGGAGCAGAATCCTGCAGTCAAGGTGATCGGGGTCGATACCGCGGCGTCGGAGCTCTCCGGACTGGCGGAACACTCGTCTGTGGTGGAGGGTATCGGCGAGGACCACGTTCCGCACACGCTCAACGCCCAGATCGTTGACGAGTGGGTGCGGGTGAGTGACCAGGATGCGTTCCTGACTGCCCGGCGGCTGGCTAGGCTCGAGGGGTTGCTGGTAGGCGGATCCTCCGGGGCGGCGCTGGCTGCGGCGCTGAGCTACGGAAGACGGCTAGATGCGGATGAGGTGATTGTGACGGTCTTCCCCGACGGGGGGCGCGACTACCTGTCGCGGCTCTACTCCGACGAGTGGTTGACCGAGCGCGGATACCTGAAACCGACGTCGAAGGTCCGCACGGTGGGCGAAGTGCTCGAACAGCACGGACCGCGCCCGGTTATCTCAGTAGCCCCGTCCGACACGGCGGAGACCGCGATTCAGCGCCTCCGCGAGCACGACATCTCCCAGATGCCGGTGCTCGAGAACGGGGCTTCGGTGGGGAGCATCCGCGAGATTACCGTGGCCCGGCTGCTGCACGATCAGCGCAATCCACGCACGGTCGCGGTGCGGGAGATCATGGCGCGGACGCTTCCGCAAGTCGAGATCAGCACGGAGGTCAGCGAAGTGTACCGGCGCTTGATGTCCGGCCACAGCGGCGTGCTGGTGGCCCGCGGCGGAGTGATCGAGGGTATCGTGACCCGGATCGATCTGGTCGACTTCTGGGAGGCTACGCGGTCTTCCAGCGCCCCGCCTGCGCAGAATCAGGAATAATGCAGCGGAGTCGGGGGAAAAGTCGAAAAGTCAAAAAGTCAAAAAATCGCGGAGTTGACAGGTGTGAATGTCGAAGCGGGTGCTACCTGCGTGGAGATTCGTCAGCAGGCTGGTTCGATCAACGAGATGGGGCACCCAGCCAAGTCTGGTATACCCGCGCCGATGACACACGGGCAAACAAGTTTGCCCATGCCACCCGTCGGAAGAGGGCGGAACGCAACCGATGAAGTCCAATCGGAACGCCCGAATCGTGTGAGCCCCCACCCTTTGTTGAACAAAGGATGGGGCACCCGCACCCAGACCTTGCGCCTTTTGGGCATCTTCGCGGCCAGGCTGTCCCCCACCTCGAGAACCGCCAGGAGGCGGATCAACGAGATGGGGCACACGACGAAGAAAAGCAGAAACATCGAAACGTCGAAAAGTCGAAAAGTCGGAACGTGTGTTGGATGAACGAGATGGGGCACGCGGCCAAGTCTGGGATGAGCGCGCCGATGACGCACGGGCAAACAAGTTTGCCCATGCCACCCGCCGTCACTCGCCTCCTTGCGGGCGGGGCAAGGGAGGGTTCGGATTCTCCTGGGGGTGTGCCCCTCTCCCAACCTCCCCCCGGAGGGGAGAGGGGTTTTGGGATAGGCTCCGGGCTCGCTGCCCGCTCCGAGTGGATCGCACGACCATGAGTGCCCCCGTACAGTTGATCCTCCTGAGCGTTCTGGTGACCTGTTCGGCTGCGGTGTCGGGATCGGAAACTGCGCTGTTCGCCCTCTCCCGCCAGCAACTGCGCGCCTTCGAGCGCAGCACGCACGGGTTTCGACGGCTGGTCGCCCAACTGATGAGGCGTCCCCGCGCCGTGCTGATGACCGTGCTCATCGCCAATACAACCGTCAACATCCTGTTCTTCGCGGTGAGTTTTTTCTTCTTCAAGCGCCTCAGCCACACCAGCCCGGTGACGGCAGGTATCGGAGCGGTAGCGTCTCCCTTTGTACTGGTGGTCTTCAGTGAGGTGCTGCCCAAGGCGATTGCCCTGACACAGTGCCAGCGTCTCGCTCCGGTCAGCGCCCCGTTGATCGAGATGCTGGCGGTGATCCTCGCCCCGCTCCGCCATGTGTTGGATCGGGTGATCGTCACGCCGCTGACGCGGGCGTTCGCCCCCGGACGGGTTGAAGATCCCCAGGTCAGCGGCGCGGAGCTGCGCGCCCTGGTGGAGGTGTCGGCCCGCCAGGGCGTCATCAACGTGTGGGAGAGCGAGATCCTTCAGGGGATAGTCGCCCTGCCGAGTGTGTCGGTTAAGGCGGTGATGGTGCCGCGGGTGGACATCATCGCCGTGTCGCTCGATTCCGAGCGCGAGAGCGTCAAGCGGTGTATCCGCGAATCGGGCAAGAAGAAACTGCCGGTCTACGGACGTGATCTGGATGACGTGCGGGGTATGATCCACGCCACTGACCTGTACATCCATCCGGATCGATCGATCCATGAACTGCTCAAACCCGCACACCTCGCCCCCGAACAGGCTGACTTGCTCCAACTGGTGACCGACTTCCGCCGTACGGGCACGCAACTGGCCATCGTCGTGGATGAGTTCGGCGGAACTGCCGGGCTGGTATCACTCGAAGACGTAATGGAACAGATTGTCGGCGATATCACCGATGCGGATGAACCCTCCGCACCGCCCAGCGTGCAGACCATTGACGACCGGACCTACCGCCTCTCCGGGGATGCCTCCTTTCGGTCTCTGGCAGACTTTCTCGGGGTCGAGCCCGGCGCCGAGCGGGTGGAGACGCTGGGAGGGTATCTGTGGGCACGGATCGGGCGGCTACCCCGTCCGGGCGACACGGTCCGCACGGCCAACCTGACCCTGACGGTAGAAAGCGTTACGGGGCGGCGGATCCAGTATGTGCGTGTCGAGCTTACCGATCCGGACGACCACCCCCAGAGCACGGAGCAGAGCGCGTGACCGTCCTGTTGATCGTCATAGTGTTCATGGTGGCGGTGGTGCTTTCGGGTACGTTCTCCGGGAGCGAGACCGGCCTGTATTGCGTGAATCGGATTCGCCTCAAGGTCCGGGCGGAGCAGGGCGTGCCCCGCGCCCGCAGTCTGGAGGTTGTGCTCACCGACATGCAGTCGGCGTTGACCCTAACGCTGGTCGGAACCAACCTGGCCAACTATGTGACCGCGGTCAGTTTCGCGTTTCTGCTCTCCTCGCACTACGGGTACGGAGAGGGGGCTTCTGAGGTCTACACCACCCTCATCGTCACCCCGATCGTGTTCGTGTTCGGCGAAGTCGTGCCCAAGAGCTTGTTCCAGGCCCACCCGGACCACCTGATGTCTTCGGCAAGTCCATTCCTGCGTTGGGCTCGGGCCATCCTGTTCCTGCCGGTCTGGATGCTGACAGCGTTGAGCACGCGGCTGACCGGTCTGCTGGACGACGGTTCCTCCAGCCACTCCGCAATAAATCCCCGCAAGCAGATGGCTGGTCTGTTGCGTGAGGGCATGACCACCTCGACTCCGGACGACACCCACCCGGCGATGGTGGACCGGGTCCTGGCGCTGGCAGACCAGCGGGTCCACGCGGTGATGACCCCGCGCAACTCGGTCGTGTCCGTCACCAAGGGGACGGGCCGCGACAAGCTGCTGAATCTCACCCGCACGAGGCGCTATTCACTCCTGCCGGTTTACGGACGTCATCCCCGCAAAATCGAGGGGGTCATCGAAGTGCATCGCCTGCTGGACGATCCGGCGTGGCAAGCTGTTTCCGAGCGAATGAGGCCCTGTGCCCGTCTGGGGCCGCACGACTCGGTTGCGTCCGCCCTTATTCGACTCCAGCGCGAGCGGGCCCGGATGGGCGTGGTAGTCGACCGGGGTGGCTACCTGCTGGGGGTGGTGACGCTTAAAGACCTAATGGAAGAATTAGTGGGTGAATTGGCTGCATGGTGATGGACGCGTCAGACGGTTGTTGAAATGGCGGTTCGTCTCTGCAACAATGATTAGTGGAAACCCCGTGGGCCTTGATTCGAGGACCGCGGGGGCGCTTGGGTTATCCCGGATCATTCATGCCATCTGGAGGTTGGCGAGCACGGCGGATGACTCAAGGGAAGCGGATTGAACGCAGAGACGCTGAGGACGCAGAGAAGATGTAGAAATGAGAGGGGAAGCTCCGGATGCGAGCGAGTCCACCCTGTTGAGAGGTGTCGCGGCGTAGTCCGGTCGTAGTCTCTTGCTGAATAACACTCTGCTCTCTCTGAGTCATAGCGTTCATGAATAACCCGGGTTGTGCTGGTCATGACCACCACGCGAGGAGGATTGAAGTATGCGGGCCACACGTTCGACCAACCGACGAGCACTGCACGCCGTTAGCCGCCCTGCGTCGGCCTCGTGGAAAGCCGTCTGTCTGTGCGGCGTAGCCGCCATGCTTGGGCTCGGTGCTTCCGCGAGGGCCGAGGAGAACACGGTCCAAAACGACATCTACGTGGCACCGGGTTCGATCGGGCTGGAGGCCGACTTTGGCACTGGCGAACAGGGCGGCGTGGTGCTCACGTCGCCGTGTGGCGGTTCCATAGTAGCCTTGCAGATCGGATGGGCGAGTAGTGCCGGAGGAACGATGGATTCTATCGAGCGATCGGTCTTCATTTACGCCGACGCCGACACGTTCCCCATTCCCGGAGCGGTGCTCGCTGAACTCGTGGCCCCGGTCCTCGCTGATGGAGCCATCAACGAATTCAGGTATCTGGATGAGCAGAGTTCGATTCCCATCGACGTCCCGGTCACCGCAGGCCAGAAGTTCTACGTTACCCTGGAGTTCGAAAACGCCACCAGCATCGCCGGGGGTACCGCGTGCCTGTTCCACGATGTGAACGTCTGCGAGGATGACAAGAACGTCCTGTACGGGAACCCCGGTTTGGGCACCGGCTGGTATGACTTGTGCAACATTGGGGGGTTGGGGGTCGGTATCTCCGGAGATCTGGTCATCCGGGCGGTGGTGGACTGTCAGGAACCGACCGGCGCCTGCTGTGAGTTCGACGCGAGCTGCGCGAACGGCGTGCAAGAAGGGAACTGCCAAGGCGCGGGACAGACGTTCTTCGTCGGTGAAACGTGCGCCGGAGTCACCTGTCCACCCCCCACCGGGGCGTGCTGCATCGGCGAACCGCCGAATTGCGCACCCGGTATCGAGCAGTCCACCTGCGAAGCCGCCCTGGGGACCTACGCGGGCGACGGAACCGACTGCGGCGACGACGTTTGCGCCCTGGGAGCCTGCTGCTATGCGTTGGGCGATTGTGCGGAGTTGATCGGCGTGGACTGCGTCGCCAGCGGAGGCGACTTCCAGGGGCCTGGAACGGTTTGCGTGCCCAACGACTGCGACCAGCCTACGGGGGCCTGCTGCACCGCGACCGATGTCTGCTTCCCGAATCAGGAGCAGGCGGGCTGTGAGGGCTTCGGAACGTGGGCAGGTCCATTCACGTCCTGCTTCGTCGATATCTGCCCGCTCTGCGACGATGGCAACCCGGATCAGGACCTCGACGTGGACCTCGTGGACTTCGCTCGGATGCAGGAGTGCATGGACTGCGTCGAGTGCGGAGCCGGCCCCTGCAAATGCCTGGACATGGACAACGACAACGACGTTGATCTCGACGATTTCGTGCTGTTCCAGGTCGAACTGGACTCCGGCGGGCCTGGATAGGGCAGACGCCAACCTGAGTTCTCTTCCCGCCTGTCGGTTGCCCTGGGCAGCCCACAGGCGGTTTCTTTCGGCTACCGCGTCCGGGGGCAGGACATCACTCGGCGGGACGATATCGCTCCAGAAGCTCCCGCAGCTCGGGGCGTACGAACCGCGTCTCGATCTCCGGAATCCCCGCGAGCGCGCAGACCACGCATTCAAGCCGGGTCGCCAAGTCGGCGGTTGTATCTATGAACAGGACCCGCCGGCCCCGAATGGTG
>JAAEQG010000941.1 GCA_024231775.1 bacterium | reverse complement strand
GTACTGGGCAGCCAGCAACATCGAGAGTTCGCCCGTGCCGCATCCGAAATCGAGAACGTCCTTTCCGCGAAGGCGGTCGGGGTGGAAGTGGTCGGTCAGTTGACGGCGTAGCGACTCGTCCCGCCACCTACCGTAGGCGGACGCATCGGTGGTGCGGGCGCAGCTCTCGCTGCCGGGCTGCGCTGCACGCCGATTCGCCCGGCGCGCCGCCCGGAGCAGCAGCCACCCGCCCAGACCAAGCCCCGGGGGGGCTACAAGCGTCGCCGCCCTGCTGATGTGCCCATCCACAGCCACTGTCCTTGTGCTTCTTCTGAGGCCACCCACCCCACCTCGAGATCCGCCCGCAGGGCGGATCAACGAGATGGGCCACCCGGCCAGCCACGTTACGTCTCGTTTATCGGCTGTTTCCGACCGGGGGCAGTGCTCTTATCCGGTGTTCCCGCGGGAAGACCCGCCATCCCCCACCTCGAGATCCGCCCGCAGGGCGGATCAACGAGATGGGCCACCCGGTTCTTCGATATTTCGATTTTTGGACTTTTCGACTTCTTGACGTTTCCCGCTCAGCGATTGGTCTGGACTATCGACACGGCGCACAGTCCGGCAACGGTCACAGCTTGGACGGTGAGCACAACCGTCACGACCATCGCCAGCGAGTCATGCCAGAGTGCCAACGCAACGATCTCCGCCGCAAGTCCGGGGACGTAGACCACCAGGAACCCGAATCGATTCGCGGCGACACCGGCCAGTGCAAGCAGATGCCCAAGGAAGCCCACCACGCGCGCGATGGCGAGCGGGAGCAGCAAAGCAGCAGCTCCGCCGAACTGCGGTCCGTAGAGCCGCTCGATGATCCAGCCCGGGAAGAGATAGAAGAGTAGAAGTGGACCGACGGATAGTAGCAGGAAGTACCCGCACACCCGCAAGAACGATCCCGCCCAGCGTCGGCGCTGCTCGTGGAGCGTGGTCAGCAGCGGAAGCAGCAGGATGGTGAACGGGGTAACCAGAACGCTCATCGTCCGGGCCAGAGTGAAGGTGGCGCCGTAGGCACCGGCGTGCTCCGATGCGAAGCAGCGCTTGACCAGCAGCATGTCGAGATTCTGATAACCGGCTGACACCGCCATCATCACGAACAGCGGGAGGGTGAAGCGTTTGACTGCGGTGCCATCTACCGGAAGGACGGGGCAGCCAGCCCAAACACTCCGCAACTGCAGCCAGCCCAAGAGCAACACCGCCAGCGCCCCGAGCAGGTACGCGGTCAGCGCCGCCCCAACGCCGCCCACGAACATCAACAGGGCAACCCCGCCCGCCAAGCGCAGAGCAGCTTCCACCAGGGTGTTAATTGACAGGTGGCCGAAGCTCTGCACGCCACGCAGCACGCCGCGGGGCACGCTGAGCAACACCGTGACATAAACGATCGCGATCGCGACGATCAGCAGAGGCGCGCGCCACTGCAAGAACTCCGCGACGAAGCTGCCAAGGAGCATGGCGCCACCGGCGACAATTAGTCCGTAGAACGCAACGCGACGGATCACCGCCCGGCCCAAACCACGAATCCTGCCCGGCTCGCCACGTGCCCGAAACTGGGCAGTGAATCGGGCGATGGTTCCGTTGATCGGTCCCAGGGCGATGTTGAAGAACATCACCAGCGAGACCGCGGCGGCGAAGTCGGCGTAGTCCGACGGGCCAAGCATGCGCCCGGCGTACACGGAGTAAGCCAGCCCGAGGGCGGCGGTGGCTCCGGTACCCCCGATCAGGATCAGGCTGTGCTTCGCCTCGTTTCTCATGATCGCCTGGTCCACCGGCGCGCATCTCGTGGTGTGCGTCGCCAGCGCACTCGCCCCGGCGCGCGCCCTCCGATGCCACGTCCTTCATCCATCTGCCAGCGTTGCACGGAGCGCCCGCACAGGCTCACTTGGAGCAGACCGCGCGGCGCGTGTCAAGCACCGGACCGCTGGGCGAACTTGCGAAATCGGGCACGTCCCCTACAATCCGCCGCACGCAGGAAAGAGGTTCCGTAGATGTACGTTCGCGGGAGCAAGTGACGCAAATGAAGATTCTGGTCCCCGTCAAGCCGGTAGCAGATCCCAATACGAAGGCGTCAACCTGGCTGGCTGCCCAGCAGGGAACCGCGGAGGGAATCACCTTCGTGATTAACGACTTCGACCTGATCGCCCTGGAGGAAGCGATTCGCATTCGCGAGCGGGGCGAAGGCGAAGTTGTGCTAGTCTCGATCTGCGCTCCAGACATGCTCACTCAGGTGCGCTCAGCCATCGCCATAGGCGCCAACCGCAGCATCGTCGTCGAACCGGACGGCGAGAAGTCCTGGTTTCAGATCGCCGCGGCGCTGAGAACCATCGTAGACGAAGAGCAGCCTGACCTGGTGTTGATGGGCAAACAGGCCACCGACGATGACGCTTCGCAAGTGGGCGCGATCCTCGCCGAAATGCTCGGATGGCCGCAAGCTACCTATGCGTCGGAGATCACCGTCGCCGATGACCAATCGAAGCTGACCGTAGCCCGGGAGGTGGACGACGGGATCGAAGTGCTGGAAGTGGACTTGCCCGCGATTGTGACGACCGACCTTCGACTCAACGAACCTCGCTATGCCACGCTGCCCAACCTGATCAAAGCCAAACGGGCTCCGATCGATCAGCGGAAGTGGGGTGATCTGGGCGTGGAGGCTGACGCTCTGACCAATATCGAGGGATACGAGCTAGCGGCGGAGCGCGGCGGTGCGGTCACTATGGTGGAAGACGCCAAGGCGCTGGTGGACTTGCTGCGCGAGCAGAAGGCCGTCTGAATGATATTGGCGGCAGGTGGACAGCGAGGACGCACAGGCAATCAAGTTTGCCCATAGCACTCGCCGGTTGAGTCTGTAGCGTCACCCCTTGTGGGTGACGAACCAGCGTCTCTCGTCGCCCACAAGGGGTGAGCTACAATGGCGGGGGATGAATCTCGGGGCAGGAAAGGCACAGCTTTGAATACGTTAGTCTTTGCGGAAATGCAGGCGGATCGACTTCGCGGTACAGCTTTGTCAGCCATACGTTTTGCCCAGGAGATCGCGGAACAGACCGGAGGTTCATGGTCTGCCGCGGTGATCGGGAACCAGGCGGTGGACGAGGTGGCTGGGCGGGTGGCTTCGTTCGGACCAGCCAAGGTGTTCACCGTGACCGGCGAAGCGTTTGG
>JAAEQG010000940.1 GCA_024231775.1 bacterium | reverse complement strand
GGCATCAAATGGCAGACGGGAGAGGCTCAGAGCGCCGACCAGCGCGAGCACCGCCGTCGAGAGTAGGACAATGGGACGGTAGCGGAGACAGAGATCGATAAGGCGTGTCAACATCAATTTCCCCCTGGCCGCTCGACCTCGCAGCAGCCGGCGCCGATGCTGCCGGGCATGATTTCCGTGCGCAGAAGTACCGCCCCCGTCGCTACCACCGCATCACCTGCCTGGACGCGCCCCTCGACATGAACGCGTTCACTGTCGCCGTGACGCTGGACGACGCGAGGTTCGTAGGCTCCCTGTGCGGTGCGCACAAAGACCACCTCGCGCTCTCCAACTCGCTGCACAGCGGATCGGGGAACCGACACGGCAGTTCTGGGGGCACCGGTTTCGATGCGGGCACGCGCGAACTGGTTGGCGCGCAGCGTCCCGTGGGGATTGGCTACCTCCGCTCGCGCCGTTACTGTGCGGGTTCGCGGATCCACCTCGGCGGCGATCCAGGTGACTTGACCTTCGATGGGAGTATCGGTATCGCTCCCTACCGTAATGAAGACCTTTTGTCCAAGAGCGACTTGAGAGGCATGGACCTCCGGGACATCGCAAAGCGCCCACATGACCGAGGTTTCGGCGATTGTGGCGAGCGACTCGCTGGCGGTGGCTAGCAGGCCAACAACTGCCGGTCTGCGCACGATGGTGCCGGCGATGGGAGCAGACAGGGTGTAGCGCCCCGATGGTGTGGACCGGGCAGCGCCCGCCATGCGCAGGGTGGCCTCGGCTGTACGGGACTCTGCCAGAGCGCTCGCAAGCTCTTGCTCGGCTGTCTCGAGCTGCCTGGCAGATGCAATGTCACTCGCCCGGAGCGCGCGCTGTCTGACCAGGTTGGCCCGGGCTGCTCGAACACGCTCTCGTGCGGTCTGCAGAGCACCCTGGATCTCTCCGACACGGGTGCTCTCGAGCTCGAAGAGTGGAGCTCCGCGTTCAACGTGTGCCCCAAGCTCGGCTCGGATACGCCGCACGATACCGGGTACGATAGCGCGAATATCGGCTACGTTGTCCGCGTCAAAAGCGAGGCGAGCGGCGCACTCGATCGTTGCAGATGCTTTACTTTGTTCAGCAACCACGGTTTGGATGCCCGCAGCGCTTTCAATGCTAGACGAACGAAAGCGCACCACGCGAGCTTCGATGGCTGCTCGCTCCACTCCCACCGGGGGTGCTTGCGGGTTACACACCGGGCAGACCGATTCAGGAAAGCCGTGCCCCTCGCAGAAATCACCGGCTGTTTGAAATTGCAGGGCGAGTGACGGGTTGCACTTGGTGCACTTCGATTCAGGAAGCGCGTGTTCCACGCACCAATCGGTGAAAACCTGTCCTGCACCTCCGGGTGGCTGGCGCGGATTGCACACCGGGCACGCCGACTCCGGGAACCCGTGCTCCTCGCACCAGTCACCCGCAGCCTGAAACTGTGGGATCAGCACAGGATTGCACTTGGTGCACATAGACTCGGGGAGCCCATGACCGCCGCACCAATCGGAAACAGGTGCCGTTGCTGCACCCACCTCGGGAATAGAAGCGTTGGGGTTGCAGATCGGACAGAACGACTCCGGAAAACCATGGGTATCACACCAATCACCCTTGGCCCGAAACACCGCGGCCAGGGCTGGATTGCATTTGGTGCACAGCGCCGGTGGTAGGTTGTGCTCGCAGCGGTCCGCTGCCTTGATCGGCGAAAGACTCCCACCCTGTTCGAGGGCCTGGCGTTTCTCACCGCCCTCCTTGCAGGTCGGCAACACCGCCACCAAGATCAGAGGGACGACGATTTTTTGCCAGGGGCTCATGGGCTTGCCTCACCGCTGCTGGGCGGCCGCTCAATCTTCAGATTCGGGTTGCAGATGAGACACTGCGACTCTGGGAGCCCGTGCTCAGCGCACCAGTCGCCGGTGGCCTTGAAGGCGGCAATAAGCGATGGGTTGCAGCGGGTACACAGCGACTCCGGCACCTGGTGCTCGCCACACCAGTCATCGTGCGAGCCAGGTTGCACGCCTGGTAGCGCGTGGGCAGATTCCTTGTTTGCAGCCGAAGATGTGGGCCGTTCTGTTGCTGGCGATGATTCGCTCGGCTTCTCGCAGGCAGAGGATGCAAATAAAACGATTACGGTTAAGATGATATTGAATATTGATACGTGACGCATGAAAATTTTCCTTTCTGTTATATTTCGCGACCATGGGGCCGCTGTTGTTTAGTCATTGGAGAGCCCCAGTGCTTGCGGCAAGCTCGGCGTGGGCGGTTGCTGCCCTAAGCAGAAGGTTGGCATAGTCGAGCTTGGCCTGTACGAGCTCGCCGCGAACCGCGAGCAGCTCGCCAAGCGGGATCGCGCCGGTTTTATAACTGGCGGTGGCGAGTCGTTCAGAGCGTTCGAGAGCTCCGAGCCCCACCTGCTCGAAGCGGCGGACAGCGGTGCTCAACCTCCGGACCATTGTCTGGGCGGTGTTGATTTCCAGGGACGCTGCGTTTCGGGCGGCATCTAGCTCGGAGCGGAGGCGGTCACGCCTTGCTTCGGCGATTACGGTGGAGCCCTGGCCGTGATCGAAAATCGGTAGCTCGATGGTGAGGGTGCCCTGAACGATGTCGTCCGACTCTTCACGGGAATAATCCACGCCCACTGCGAGGTTCGGTACCCTGCCTGCCCGACCGAGCTCCGCTTCCGCCTCCGCCTGTTGAATATCGGCTC
>JAAEQG010000939.1 GCA_024231775.1 bacterium | reverse complement strand
CTGGCCGTGGACGACCTGCCGCTCCTGCCCAGCGGCAAGGTCGACCGCGGGGCCCTGATCCGCCGCGCCGCATCGGCGGCCGGCACGGTCCCGCGCCCCGGCGATAAACCTTACGTTCCACCGCGCGATGCGACGGAGGAGGCACTGGTCGAGATCTGGTCACAGCTCCTGGGGGTCGAGCGGGTCGGCGCGCGGGACGATTTCACCGCGCTGGGCGGGCATTCGCTCCTCGCCGTGCGGCTGATGGCCCAAATCGAGCAGCGTTTTGAGGTCAAGCTGCCCCTCGCCACCCTCTTGCGCGAATCGACCGTGGAGCAGCTGGCGCGGGTGATCGGCGGGCCTTCAACCCCGGAGGAGTTCTCGCCTCTGGTGCCGTTTCAGCCGTCCGGGTCGCGTCGTCCGTTCTTCTGTGTCCATCCCGGCGGCGGTCACGTCCTGTGCTACTTCGAGCTGGCGCGTCGTCTCGGAGACGACCAGCCCTTCTACGGTTTCCAGGCCCTGGGAAGTGATGGTGGCGACGCCTTCGACCCGGACGTTCCGGCCATGGCAACGCGCTACTGCGCGGCCATGCGGACGGTGCAGCCGCAGGGACCGTACTGCCTGGGCGGCTGGTCGATAGGGGGCGTGGTGGCCTTCGAGATGGCGCAGCAGCTGCGGGCCGACGGCGAGGATGTCGCACTCCTGGCCCTGATCGACTCCGCTCCACCCGCTCCGCTGCCCCCCGCGGCGGTCGCCGACGCGACCGCCGGCCTGGCCGCCTTCGCTCGCGACCTCGGCCTGCCCGATCCGGACTTGGCCGGTGAGGATGGGCCGCAGCAGCCGTTGGATGAGCATCTGAGGGCGATTCTGGCGCAGGCCAGGCAGGCCGGATTCCTGCCGTCCGAAATCGACCTGCGCCGCCTCCGTCATCTCTATCGGCTGTTCCGGAACAACCTCAGGGCCATGGCCGCCTACGAGCCGCGGCCGTACGACGGCAGGATCGTCCTGTTTCGGGCCCGGGAGCGTCCCGTCGAGGCCGCGGCGGATCCGGGTTGGGGCGTGCTGGCTCGGGGAGGCCTGAGGCTCTACGCGATTCCCGGTGATCACTTCACCATGGTGCGAGAGCCCCAGGTCGCGGTGCTGGCTCGGCAGCTCGGGTCGGACCTTCGGGACAGCGACTGCTGAGGCTGAGCCCGTATCGAGAGCACGCTTTGGTGCATACTACCTCGGTCTCTGATAAACTGGTGACCGGCGGTTCGCCAGCCCGGGAGCACCGTCCGCGAGTAAGAGGTCCCCGTGGGTCCGCCGGGGGGGCCGATGGGCTTGGCGGCATACCTCAACGGCTCGAGGCGGATCGCCGGCCACGTCCCCGACTTGGCCTGAACGATCGGAAACGAGGAAAAATCCACCAATGGCTACACGAACTCTCACCATCGAGCTTCCGGATACTGCTGATATTCCCCTGAGAATCAGAACGGATCAGGATCTCTTGCGCTACGCGATTGCCGGAACTCTCTATGTCCGAGGACTGTTGTCAGATCAGGAAGCACGCAACATCACCGGCGACCCTCGACAGGTCTTCGAGGAGCCCACGCCTGGACGCTTCGCGTTTCATTGGGGGACTTCGTCCCCGAGCCGGCTGGGAAGCCGGCGCTCCCAGCACGATCGAGGTCGTTCCAATTCGCAGGAATATGGCCCAACGCTGTCATTACCGCTTTGTTCCCGCCATGATTCCTGCTTATCCGTGCGCGGCCGACCGGTTGCGCCCGTCAATCAATAGTAGTCTAGTAGTCTAGTCTAGTTGGCGTAAGGTGCCAGCTGGCGGAGGCCAGGCCCCTGGGTGCGAACGCCAATCACTTCCTCTCCCCCTGGCGGGGGAAGGATCTGTGATACTCTCAGGCCGTTATGACGACCATCCAGGTGACCCAACGTCGGGTGAGGCCGATCGTCGACCGGCCAGGACTGGTCGGATGGCCCGGTGCATGGCGAAGCCCGGGTTGGGACCGTCGCCTCGGGATGCTATGTGGAATAGGCCGGTGAGTCGCAGATTGGTGAGAGATACTCATGGCAAAGCGGAAGAAGAATTTGTCGCCCAAGTATCAACCGTGGGTCGATGCGCGGAAGCGTTTCCATCTTTCCCACGCGCACATCCAGATGGCACGCGAGTTGGGCATGAACCCGAAGAAGCTCGGCGGCAAAGCGAACCACAAGCAGGAGCCGTGGAAGCTACCTCTCCCCGAGTTCATCGAAGAACTGTACTTCAAGCGTTTCGGAAAGACGCGGCCGGATAACGTTCGCTCGATCGAGCAAATGGTGCAAGACAAAAAGCGGAAGCAAGCGGAGAGGAAAGCTCGCAAGCAAGAAGAACGGGACCGCCAACAAGCCGATTCAGGCGATCCGGAAAGGGCCACGGACGTCCCTTTCTGAACGCCTGATCGGAGGCGATATGCGGTTTAAGGAGTAGAGAACATGGAGCTGCTCGAATCTGTACCCAAAAGGGCTAAATCCAGCGGCCGTCGTCGACGAACGCGCATGGTGCAGACCGCGCTCGATGGCGGCCATTGGGAGGCTTGCCGACAAGTCGAGGTTGGCGTACCGAACGTCCTCGGGCTGCCTGGCAATGAAGTGGTTGAAGCGGCGGAGTGAGACGGAGCGGTTGTGCGGTCTTCTCTTGAAGGCCGAGAGGCGACTCCGTGCGCTCGGGGACAAACCGGTGTGGTCGTCCTACGGTTCCGGGCCAGCGATCGGGGACTTCGTCGCACGGGCGAGACACCTCATTGAGGCGGACAAGATTGACCAGGCGACGCTGGAAGAGCTGTGGTGCATCTTCGCTCCCACGTGCGACTGGGATGATGTCGTCGGGCATGTGGGCCTCGGGCAGGCGGTGTTCGACTCGCTGGAAAGAGCCTACGGCAAACGGGTAGGATCCTCGGGGGCGCCGCTGATCTCAAAGATGTAATTCCCACGAAAGGATCGAGGAATCAGATATGGGCACCGCACTCGGCATCGTCATTCTAATCGTCGGGCTCTTCGCGTGGATCGGCCAGTCCCTGGCGTTTCTTGCACCTTCGCTGGCCGTGAAGCTCGGCGTGCTGGAGCCCAAGGGGCAGATCGATCCTACCCTTTACGTCATCGAGGCAAAGGCCGAAGGTCTCACCGACATGCTCCTGACCTGGACCTTGCCCCTCTCCGCCCTCCTGATGCTCCTGGGGCATCCGTTGTGGCCTTACCTGGGCCTGATCGGCGG
>JAAEQG010000938.1 GCA_024231775.1 bacterium | reverse complement strand
AGATCGACCAGGTAAACGCCCGACGGCGTGGCCCGCCCCATGGCCGAGCAGGCGATTCCGCAAGCGTACAGGGTTTCGTTGAGATGGATCATCTCCACGATCTTGTCCTTGATGTGGCTGGCCCGGGCCACGCCGTTCATCCGGGAGATCAGCGCCGCGGCCCCGATGAGCGCGTCCCCCACGCCCACCTTGCAGCCGCCGTAACTCTGGCGATGATACGAGGCGAACCGCTCCACCAGCATGCCGGAGAAGTCGATCTCGCCGTCCAGGAACACCCGCTCTCGGGGGGCGAACACATCCTCGAAAACGGTCATCACCTCCTGGCCGCCGTAATGGGGGTTGCCCACGTCCAGGCCGAACTCCTCCAGCTTGCGTGTGTCCGAGGTCTGGCGGCCGTAGATGTACTTGACGCCCTCGGCGTTGGTGGGAACGGCGCAGCACACGGCCCAGTCCTCCTCGCCGGGGCGCATGGCCTGGGTGGGCATGACCAATATCTCGTGGGAGTTGAGCATGCCGGTCTGGTGCAACTTGGCCCCGCTGATCACCACGCCGTCCGCGCGGCGCTCCTTGATCCGGAGAAACAGGTCCGGGTCGATCTGATCCATGGGCCGCCTGCCCCGATCTCCCTTGGGGTCGGTCATGGCCCCGTCCACCACCAGATCGTTCTTTTGAATCCAGGTCCAGTAGTCCTTGAACCGCTGGTGATAGTCGGTTCCGTGCTTTTGGTCGCACTCGTGGGTTGTGCTGTAGATGGCGTTGGCGGCGTCCATGCCCACGCAGCGCTGAAAACAGCAGGCCGTGGAAACGCCACAATGGCGCTGCATCTTGACCTTATCGACCAGGTCTTCCGCGCTCCGGTGCAAGTGGGTGAACCGGTTGACCGGATCGCCGCACAGCGACTCTTCCACCACGAACAGGTCCCGCT
Source organism: bacterium (assembly GCA_024231775.1). GTDB lineage: Bacteria > Planctomycetota > Phycisphaerae > UBA1845 > UBA1845 > JAAEQG01. Next base: position 288 of record JAAEQG010000938.1, on the reverse strand, counting down.
TGTCCTTGTCATGGGCCGCGTCATAGGTGAACGCCAGGGCCTCGCGCGAGGGCGATATCAAGCCGTGGTCGCCCAGCTTATCGGTCTTTTTCCCCAGCACGTGCGCTTCCAGCTCCAGGGAGTCGACCGATTCCAGATACTCTTTACCCGTCTTGAGCGCCATTTGTACGCATCCTTATTTTTCCGGGCTCTTTCAGCCCGCGTGGGAACATGGCCCTCAGGCTGAGTGGAGCGCGGGTGAAAATTTGATATTCAGAACGGCGAAAAGGGAGGAACAGGCGGTATCGT
>JAAEQG010000937.1 GCA_024231775.1 bacterium | reverse complement strand
GCCCATGACACCCACCGGGCAGCAGGATCGGCTCGGGCCTCCACTACGGGCTTATTAGGCCCAGCCCGTCCGGTTTCGCGTCGGACCCGTGGCAAGGTGCCAGCGGGAACCGATAAGAACAGCGTCCCCCTACTCTGGCTGCGTGTGCTACGCTAGCCGAGGCCGTGCTACTCAAGACCGGCCTGGGAGACGCCCGATGTGGGATTTGACCTATGCCTTGACCGAGGAAATCGGCGATTCGGACCTATGATGCATAGCCAACGACTCTCCTTCTCGAGTACGACCAATCCGGCCTGGGTCGCGGTCGCGGTGCTGTGTCTCGGCGGTCTGTGCTCGGCCGACTCTACGACCAGCCGCTACACGGACCTGCTGCGGCTGGCTGGGCACCACCAGCAGCCGCTCGAAGGACCGCGTCTGGGCGTTGGCGTTTGGCACCTGGATCACCACTATCGCGTGGCCCTCGACCAGACGCCGAACTCGCGCAGCCAGCTGGGGCCCCTCCAACCGGGGAAAAGCTGTCGCGTTCACTTCGGCCTCGCCATCGCCGAGGACCTCTGGCCCGCGACGCCCGAAGTCACGTTTCGGATGTCGATCCGAGCTGGGCAAGACGAGGAGACTGCGCTGTTCGATGAACGGATCGGACCCGCCGCAGGACGCGAACGGGTCTGGCGCGAACGCACCGTCGATCTTCCCCAAGATCTCGCAACAGAGTTCTTCCTGGTGCTGGAAGGGCGGCTGACATCTGGAAAAAACGGCAAGCCTGCACCGACGCGGCTCGGATGGGGGTCGCCCTACGTAACCTGTGATGTACCTGCATCGGATCCGCCCCAGTTCGAACGACCTCACATTCTCCTGATCTCACTCGACACGCTCCGTGCCGACAGGCTGGGGGCGTACGGCTACGACCGCGGGACCTCACCACCCTCGATGCCTTTGCGAAGGAAAGTCTGGTCTTCGAAACAGCCTATTCGCCAGCGCCGTGGACCTTGCCCTCCCACGCTTCGATGTTCACCGGACTCTATCCCGACGAGCACGGTGCCGGGCATCCCACCACAACTACACCCCTCGGCCCGGAGCCCGAGACTCTCGCCGAGGTGCTGCGCAACAACGGCTACCAGACCGTAGCGTTCACCGGGGGTGGGATCTTGTCAGCCGCGAATGGTCTGGCGCGCGGCTTCAACTGGTGGATCCAGCACACCCGGGCCAACCTCCGATCTGTGCTGCCCGGCTTCTTCGACGCCATCGGAACCCATCCGACGAAGCCGCTGTTTCTCTTTCTGCACACCTACGACATTCACGGTCCTAACGCCTACTTACCCGGCCTTGATGAGCGCTTCGGGGTGGGGAAGAGCGGACAGGAGTCGCTCCGACAAAAACCCGAACAGCCCGCGGCCCCGCCGGACCAGGAGTGGGAGCGCGCGAAGAGCATCGGCTACCACAGATACCACCATTTGGGCCGTTTCGAGGGCTTTGCAGACGTTCGTGACGCCTACGACATGGGGGTTCGCTTCGTCGACGGTGAGCTCGAGCGGCTGTTCGCGCGTCTGAAGAGGCTCGGGATCTACGACCGCATGATCATCATTGTCACGTCCGATCACGGCGAGTCACTATACGAAAGCGGATTGTACCTCGGGCACAGCTACTCGCTCCACGATCGTGAGATTCGCGTGCCGCTGATGGTCCGGTTTCCAGGGGCGACACGCGTGGGTCGCTCCGCCATGCCGGTGAGTCTGGTGGATTTGATGCCGTTGCTACTCGATGAAATCAATGTCGGGAATGAGACTCAGCGTCAGCCAAACCCCCTCCGCCAGCTGGACACCTACCACGCGGATCCGAATGGAGACGGGCGGGTCATTCGCGGCGAGGCGGCCCACACAGGTGCGCGTTATGCCCGTGACGGATTTCGGGTGTGGATCGGGAGCGCCTATCCGAGGGGCGACGAGCGGAGCTGTTTGCCCGGTGCCCTGCGCGACCGATTCGACTTTCAAGAGCAACTCTACGATCTCCGGAACGACCCGGAGGAGAGCAGGAATCTCCTGGGCAGCGAGGAGGTACGGCTCTCACAGAAAATGAGACAACTTCGGGATGCAGGTCTCCTGCAACCGATACCGGGAGCGGGGGACGATGAAGCAGTAGAGCTCGACCCCCAGACGATTCGCGAGCTGAAAGAGCTCGGCTACCTGCAATAGCTGTAGAATAGCGGCCAGGTTTGCGGAAGTTGAGCAAAGTGCCGGACACTTCTCGGGGCTAGAACTGGCTGGCCGCGCTGTCGAGCTGCTTGAGCATCTTCGTGGCCTGTCTGTAGCTGGCTCGATTCCTTCGCTTCTGGGAAGGAGATGAATGTGTGTAGTCCTCCAAGACGATACTGATCTGTTGGCGGGCGGCGTCGACCTGGTTGGCCTGAGCAAGGTAATCGGCGTAGAGCAGGCGGTGGTTTGGTCGTGGGTTGGTACGCACCAGGCCAGCCAAGGCTGCAACCGACTCATCGTGGCGACCCGCCATCCACAGGGCATAGGCAAGGTTGGGCCAGGCCGAGTATCCATCGTACTGAGGATTCACGTCGGTCAGCATCTGAAGATGCTCGACCGCGGTCTCATACTCCTCGAGACCGATCTCGGTCAAGGAAAGACCCAAAAGAGCCTCTGGCGACGAGCTATCGATCTTGAGGGCCTGGGTGAAGAGCTCGGCAGCCTCCTGATACTCGCCCCGGTCGTGCAGGGCCTGGGCGAGAAGGACCATGTTGGCAAACGATGGTGTCTGCTGGAATTGGTACCGAATCTTGTCGATCGAGATCCTTTTGGGGCGGGGGAAGTCGAGCATCTTCCTGATAGCGAAGAACTCGGGATCATTGATCTTGACCAGGAAGAAGTAGAGGATTTCGCCAAACGGCAACCAAATGATGAAGAACCAATAGGTCTCGGTGCGGCGGTGAATCGCATCATAAAACATCCAGGCACTGAAAGCCGCCTTGAGGAGAAGAAGTACTCGGATCATGGGTAGCCCTCCGTTCACGTCACCATGGGTCCCTGCGGTCGAAAGCGCCAACTGGCGCTGACCAGAGGGGTCTTCCCAGTATAGTACCATGGGCCGAAACGTTACTCCCGAGGTGGGCGACTAAACTAATCTGTTTGCCCGGTGCGCCAGCTGCCCGCCGTGGCGCCGCCTGTGGTATGCTCCTGGGGTGAGAGAAGAAGGCACCAGTCCGCACCACCCGAAGCGTTTGCTAAGCAGCGGTTTCTCGTTGGCTGTCATCATCGGCGGCATCATTGGCCTGGGTATCCTACGCACGCCCGGGGAGGTTGCGGCGGTCGTTTCCGATCCGTTGATGTTTGTATCCCTCTGGCTGTTGGGCGGCCTGTTCATACTACTGAGCACGGAAGTGGTGGCCGAACTGGTGGGTATGACGCCGCGATCCGGGGGAACCTACGTCCTGGTGCGGCGTGCCTACGGGCCGTTCCCCGGATTTGTCTTTGGCTGGGTCGACTGGTTGACCTTTGTCGCTGACATAGCCTTCAAGGCGGTCGTGGTCACTGAATTTGCCACCTTGTTAATTCCAGCTGTGGGCCAATGGCAAACACCGCTGGCAATCATGGTGTCCTCGGTGTTCGGCGCGTTGCAGTTACGGAGCATCGACCTGGGCGCGAAGATCCAGCAGATCGCTGCTGCCGCCCTGGCACTGATCGTTGTCGGCTTCACACTGGCGCTGGTACTCGCCGAGTCGGTGGTGAACAGTAGTGCGGCCTCGGTTTCCCCTGCGGAAACCGGACTCGGCGCCTGGAGCCTGGTGAT
>JAAEQG010000936.1 GCA_024231775.1 bacterium | reverse complement strand
GCAGCAATAGCACCCCGGCCTGCCGAGGCTCAGTGCCGGAAGGCGGATCAAAGCCGCGCGGGATCGGGGCCATCGTGATCTGTGCCCGAATGCCGGGCAGCGGGCCGCGCAGCGCGACGCGGACTTTTTCGATGGATGGAGCGGTGGCGGTGTTGTAGGCTCGCATTGGTCTTTTTTCAGATCCTCTCTTCCCACGCGACGTCGGGCCGCGCGGTCTTGCCAATTTCTACCAGGTCCGGGATGCGATTGCGACGTTCGAGGTAGCAAAGCAGTTCCCCGGTCTTGTCCGTTTTGCCCTCGCCGCGCAGGCTGTCATAGTCCAGATCCAGATCGAAGCACAAGTTGCGCAACTCGACTAGGTCGAAACGTTCGCTCAGTATCCGTCGCAATCGGATCAGGTATCTCGTTCGCCCGGGGTTCCTGGCAATGCTGATCGTCTCTCCCTGGCGGCGCGCGTCATCGGGATGGGTCACGGCGATGTAAATCGTGTGCTCGTGGCAATGTTTCCTATCGCTGCGATCCAGGTACTCGACCTGTACCCGCAGCGGGACGGTCGAGCCGTGTTCGAGGGGCCGGATGTCGAGCTGCTCGGTGCGATTACGTCCGGCGCGCAGCGTGGTGATGCGCTGCGTTCTCATCACCTGGCCCTCGAATTCGTCGCCGCTGGCGCGAATGACCAGGTTGCGCGCCGGACCGTAGCCCTCGTTGTGCACGATCAATTCAAGTTTCGACCAGGTTTCCAGCACCAATCCCTCGTGCTCGACGTCCAGGGTGATGAGCGGCTGTGAGAGCCACCGCGCGACCTCGCGCTGACAGTCGTCGG
>JAAEQG010000935.1 GCA_024231775.1 bacterium | reverse complement strand
CGGCCCTGGTGATCTCGCCGGAGCTGATCAACGAGCATTCCCCGGTCGTGCTTGTCGCCGCGATCACCAGCCGAAAGACCGACCGCATCTACCCGTTCGAATCGCTGATCGAACCTCCGGAGGGAGGACTACGCAAGCGGTCGAAGGTTCTCCTGATGCAGCTGAGGTCCGTTGACAAGAGACGGCTCCTCGGGCTCCTCGGTCAGATCGAGGAGACCACGATGAGCCGCGTGGAGGAAGCGCTCAGGATCGCTACGGGGCTCGTTCCAGTCTGAGGCAGACCACGGCCCCCACCGAGGCGAGCGGGCCGGTTCGGCGGATCGCATGGTCTGCCGGCTGCCGCCGCCGGAGGGCAGACGGTCGGCAGTTCATCAGGGCGTGGATACCCCGGTCCTACCGCGACCCTGAATCCGGAGACCCTCAGTTGCAGAGCAGCTCAGGATTGGGGTAAAAAGGCAGCCCGAATTGGTTGACTTTCAGTATCCCATATCGTATCTTGTCAACGTTGACGACTGGCACGAAAACACCGACACCGTCAATGGACGAGCACCATGGTAGGAGACCGAATCAAGCACGCACGGATCGCGACCGGGATGACCCAGGCCGAGGTCGTCGCCACACTGGCCGCGCACGG
>JAAEQG010000934.1 GCA_024231775.1 bacterium | reverse complement strand
GGATTGCGAAGGAGACGGATCCGATCAGATCGGCACCTGCGTGTGTGCGCCGCGCGACTGCAACTGCAGCATCACCGGCCAAAGCGATTATTGCGGCGATGTCCTCAGTTGCCCCTGCCCGCCCGGCGAGCCGGTGTGTGACACCTCGCAGAATCCTCCGGAGTGCTGCGCGCCCTACGAATGCCCGACCACGGCGGGCGGAGAGTGCGACATTCCCCACGCGAGCTGCGGGTCAACCGTCACCTGTGGCTGTCCGGATCAATACGAAACCTGCGGTGGCGGTGGGGTGCCCAATGAGTGCGGCTGCACGCCGGATACTTGTCATGGTCGGACAGGTATCTTTCCCGATCTGTGCGGCGGAACGATCGAGTGCTACGGATAGAGGAGAGAGTCATGATTACGAAAACTATAATTCAGCAAGGCGCTCTTGCAGCTCTGTGTACGCTGCTCTCGATCGTTTCGGCATGCAACAACAATTTCCTCGGTTATATTCCGCCCGGTGAAGACGCCGGCGGGACCGGTCAGACTGATACCGACGTCGACGGAG
>JAAEQG010000933.1 GCA_024231775.1 bacterium | reverse complement strand
TTCACCGTCTCGTCGCCGATGGAGAGCATGGGTGGGTCATCATTGTCCATAATAGTGCCGATGCCCTCACCGTCGGTGATGGTCGCGCTGATCGGGTTGCTCAAGGTGACCGTATAGGTCTCGCTGTTCTCGTCCAGCGTGTCCTCGTTGACGGTCACCACAACGTTGCCCGTCAGGCTGCCCGCCGTGATGGTCACACGGTCGCTGGCAGCCGCGTAATCGCCGCTGGCAACGGCTGTGCCATCAGAGGTGTCATAGTCGACGCCCACGTCCAGGCTGCTCTCGGTCGAGAGGGTGACGATAAAGGTAGCAGTGCCCGCGCCCTCGTCCACGCTCGCGTCGTTGATCGAGAGTGTGGGCGCGAACGTGATCGCGTCGTCCGTGGGGGGGGTGGCGTCGATCTTGTAGTCGATGTTTGTCCCGGAATTGGTGTAGGGGAATATCTTGTAATAGCGCTGCGTATTGGCATCAAATCCCGTCCAAGAGTACGTGCCCGTACCCTGGGGCACGTTCATCACGCCGCTGCCATCCGTGCAGTCCGCGTCGTCGCCCTGCGCCGTGCTGTCGACGGGATCACTAAAGGTCCCGATGGCATTGCACAGCACCAGGTAACCGTCCGGCAGAACTCCGCTGCTCGAATCGGTCCAGGCGGTGGTGATCTGGCTGACGCTGTCCGCCGTGGCACTGAAACCGGTCGGGTGGTTGGTCGGTTCGTCCTTGAACGTGGTCGCGTCGTCCGTGAGCGGTGTGCTGTCGATCTTGTAGTCGATGTTTAGCCCGGAATTGCTGTAAGGGTATATGGCGTAATAGTATTGCGTGTCGGAATCCAGTCCCGTCCAGGAGTATGTGCCCGTGCCGTGGGCCACGTTCATCACGCCGCTGCCGTCGGAGCAGTCCGTGTCGTCGCCCTGTGCCGTGCCGTCGCTGGGGTCGCTAAATGTCGAGTTGGTGCTGCACAACACCAGGTAGCCGTCTGGCAGGGTTCCGCCCACCGAATCGGTCCAGGCGGTGGTGATCTGGCTGACGCTGTTGGTCGTAGCACTAAAGCCGGTCGGGTGGTTCGTGGGTTCAGTCTTGAACGTGGTCGCGTCATCCGTGAGCGGCGTGCCATCGGTCTTGTAGTTGATGTTCAGCCCGGAATTGGTGTAGGGGAATATCTTGTAATAGTATTGCGTGCCGGAATCCAGCCCCGTCCAGGAGTACGTGCCCGTGCCGTGGGGCACGTTCATCACGCCGCTGCCGTCGGAGCAGTCCGTGTCGTTGCCCTGCGCCGCGCCATCGCTGGGATCGCCAAAGGTCCCGGTGAGGTTGCACAGCACCAGGTAGCCGTCCGGCAGGGTTCCACCGCTCGAATCGGTCCAGGCGGTGGTGATCTCGCTGACACTGTCCGCCGTGGCGCTGAACCCGGTCGGGTGGTTGGTCGGTTCGTTCTTGAAGGTGGTCGCGTCGTCCGTGGGCGGCGTGCCGTCGGTCTTGTAGTTGATGTTCAGCCCGGAATTGGTGTAGGGGAATATCTTGTAATAGTATTGCGTG
>JAAEQG010000932.1 GCA_024231775.1 bacterium | reverse complement strand
TTGGCGGCTGGAGGTGGTCCATGGCCAGAGTCTTCAACACGTCCGGTCCCTGCTCCCCCGAGAAACACCACATGCTGCCGGCGGAGGAACGTCTGTCCGAGGCCAGGCGGCTGATTGATCTGGAACGTTACTTCGTGCTCCACGCACCGCGCCAGACGGGCAAGACCACTACCGTCGCCGCCCTGACCGAGAGCCTGAACCGAGAAGAGCGCTACACGGCACTGCTGGCCAGCTGCGAGGAAGCCCAGGCAGTGGGTGAGGACATCAATCGCGCCGTCGCTATCATACTGATTCAGATTGTGAAGGCGGCAGCGGATCTTCCCGAAGCGCTGCGCCCACCCCCGGTTGATAGCGTCGCCGAGGTGGACGGTGCCTCCCGGCTTGGATCCTACCTGACTCTGTGGGCGGAGGGCTCGCCGCGGCCGGTCGTGCTCTTCCTGGACGAGATCGATTCGATGATGGGCAAACCCCTGATCTCTGTGCTCCGCCAGCTACGGGCTGGTTACCGTTACCGCCCAGCGCGGTTCCCGCAGTCGGTGGTGCTTATCGGCATGCGCGACGTGCGCGACTACAAGATCGCAAAGGGCGAAGTTCTCCATACTGCATCGCCCTACA
>JAAEQG010000931.1 GCA_024231775.1 bacterium | reverse complement strand
TAAGCCCCCACCCTTTACTGAAGCAAAGGATGGGGCACCCGACGCAAGCGAATATGGTGCGTTGCCGGTCAATCCCGCGTCCCTACAGGATGGACCTGCGCGGGACGAACCGTGCAGAGAGAATCCGCGCGGACTGAAGTCCGCGGCTCCTTGGGGATGGAGGAGAGTCAGCCCTCGGTCTCGGTGGAGAACAGCGCCTCGGCGAATTGAACCGGATCGAACGGTTCGAGGTCTTCGGGGGTCTCGCCGAGGCCGACGAACTTGACCGGGACATTCAACTGGTCGCGAATGCCGATGACCGCCCCGCCCTTGGCTGATCCGTCCAGCTTGGCTAACACCAGTCCGGTGACCTTGACGTGCTCGCTGAACATCTTGGCTTGCATGATCGCGTTCTGTCCGATGGTGGCGTCGAGCACGAGCAGGACCTCGTGGGGAGCGCCTTCGATCTTGCGGGAGACGACCTTCTGGATCTTGCCCAGCTCGCGCATGAGGTGGTTCTGGGTGTGTAGTCGCCCGGCAGTGTCCACCAGCAGGATGTCGGCGCCGCGAGCCACCGCGGCGTCACACGCATCGTAAGCCACCGCGCCGGGATCGGCGTCCTGCTTGTGCTTGACGATCTGGACGTCGATCCGCCTCGACCATTCGGTGAGCTGCTCGACGGCGGCGGCCCGGTAGGTGTCGCAGGCTCCGAGGATGACCTTCTTGCCCTGCTTGCTGAAGTGGTAGGCCAGCTTGGCTACGCTGGTGGTTTTGCCCGAGCCGTTGATCCCCGCAATCAGCACTACGGTCGGTCCCTGATCGGTGAAGCGGATCCGCCGATCGTCTTCCGGCCACTTAGCGATTACGTGCTCCCGAAGACACTCGAGGATCTCCTGGGTCTCGCTGATCTTCCCCTTCTTCCAGGCGCTGCGCACCACCCCGATGAGATCGGCGACGGTGGCTGGTCCGAAGTCAGCCGCCAGCATGGTGGTCTCGAGATCTTCGAGCACCGCGTCGTCGATCTTGCGCCCGAACGGTAGAACCGCCCGGAAGCCCGACGCGATACGCGATCGCGTCTTGCTCAGCCCCTTCTTGAACCGATCAAAGAGCCCCATCAACACCCTCCTCCAGCGTTGTCGTCAACCGAACATAATCCGCGACGGGCGCGACTTGAGAATTGAGGATTGAGAATCGAGAAGAACCGCACCAAGCAGCGTTCTCCTCGATTCTCCATTCTTCATTCTCCATTCCTCGTTCTCAAGTCCTTGTATACCCGGTCCAGCACGCCGTTGACGAACCTGGCGGACTCAGCCGAGGCGTACTCCCGGGCGATCTCGATCGCCTCGTTGAGCACCACTTTCGGCGGAACCTGGTCGAGGGTCAACTCCGCCAAGGCTACGCGGATAACGTTGCGATCCACCAGGTCCATCCGCTCCACGTCCCAGGCGGATCCGGCTGCCTGAATAGCCTTACTGAAGCGTTGCCGACGCTCCCGGGCCAGGGTGACCAGTTCGCGCACGTAGGCCAGAGTGCCCGCGGTCGCGCCCTCCTCCTGGGCGGCGGTGATGAAGGCCTCGGTCGTGGCGCGGACTCCGCTGCCATGGGCGTCGTTCTGACAAAGGGCCTGCATGGCCAGGATCCGGGCGTGGTGTCGGTCAGGTGTCACTGCGGTTGTATCCTCATCGTCTGGCATGCTCGACCGTGTCGTCGTGGCGAGAGGAACGAGCTGCGGGCGAGGGGGCGGTCGGCGGGTTCATGCTCGCGCGCGACTCCGTAGCGAGCGCAGGACGTCGGCTGGGGGAGCGCACGGCACCCAACGATCACTTGGTTCCTTCGAGTTGGCGGTAGAGGTTGAACAACTCGATGGCGGTGACCGCGGCGTCGGCGCCTTTGTTGCCCGCTTTGGAGCCGGCGCGTTCGATGGCCTGTTCGAGAGTGTCCGCGGTGATCACGCCGAAGGTCACCGGTACTCCGGTCTCCAGCCCCACGTGGGCGATGCCCTTGGCAGCTTCGGCGGCGATAACGTCGAAGTGCGGCGTCTGGCCGCGGATCAGGCAGCCGAGGCACACCACCGCGTCAAACCGTTTCGACCGGGCGCACTTGTTGGCGGTCGCCGGCAGCTCGAACGAACCGGGAACGCGCACCACGGTGATGTTCTTCGGATTCGCCCCATGGCGCTCCAGCGCGTCGAGCGCTCCGGTCAACAGCTTGCCGGTGATGAACTCGTTGAAACGGCTGACCACCACGGCGAACTTCTGCCCCTCGACGACCAAGTTGCCTTGGAGTTCGGTGTGCTTCATGTCTCTACTACCTGTCCCGTGGTATTACGGACTCTGCATTCCGTGATCGCTCTCGTTGCTGGCCCGTCGCTGGCGCTCGGGGCTCTGATGGTCCGGCTTCCTTTTTTCTCAGTCGCTTCGTTCTTCCGCTCCCTTACGGTCGCGGCTCGGTTCCGCCGGGTTCGGTGTTATCCGGCGATTCTAGGGGCTGACCGCCTTGGCCTGGATGCGGTTCAGCTTCCAGTCCTCAATCTCGATCAGGCTCTCCCACTCGCCCTCGACTAGGTGTTCGATCAGAGTCTCGGCGGTCATCTTGCCCACGATGCGGAACTTGACCAGTCCCTTGGTGCCCTGGCTGTGGACCTTCTCGATGCCCGGAATCTTCTTGAGCAGCTTCTTGATCTTGATGTTCTGCTTGACGGAGAGGCCCTGGACTTCGAGTTGGATCTCGCCCCCCGCGGAGATGGCGGTCGCCCACTGGCCCATCACGGTGACGTAGACCCGCTCGACAATCTCCGCTCCGGCGTGGGAGAGGGCCATCTTCCCCGCCTGTGGCGAGATGGTGTGGTGCCCGCGGGCGCCCCCGCGCCAGTTGGGCAGCGACTTACTAGCCAGCAACCGGGCGGTGTCGGTGTAGTACATCTTGACCACGCAGTCCCCGTTGTACATCGCGGTGGGCGTACCGTAGAGGTTTTCCACGCCGGCGGCGTTGGCGTTGGCGTGTCCCATGATGAAGATCTGGGTGTTGTGGTCTTTGGCCAAAGCCTGCATCTTGGCGATGTTATCCTCGACGGCGGCGTCGGCGGCTTCCTTGGCTTGGAGCGAGTCCAACCCCTGCTTGGAATACACGTCGAACCCACTCTCGATCAACCGTTCTTCGATCTTGGATTCCAGAATGCTGCTGGTGTCGAGTACGCCGTCGATGCGCTCGGTGATGCAGACCATGACCCCCGGACGCCCGATCTGATCCAGCACGTTCTGCACCGCACCCCAGTTCGTCGCCACGGCGGATTTGCTGACCTTCGCCCGAATCTTGCAGAGATAGGTTCCGCCGGCGGCAGGTCCTTCCTGAAGGACCTTGTAGTCGGTGACGATGCCCTCCGCCCGGGAGTAGATCGTGTCGCGGACCAACTCGAAGTTCTCCGCGGACGAGTGGGACGAGATCTCCACCCTACCGCACTCCTCCAGAGCTTTGCGCAGGGCGGCGCTTTTCGCGGCGTCGGCGCTGATCCCCTCGCCGGTGAACTCGCCCACGCAGAGGTCGTCATTCGCCAAAGCTAAGGAGGCGAGGCTGGCGATCAGTACCACGATTAGTCCGTGCATGAACTTGGCTTTCATGTCTCGTTTTCTCCCTGGCCTGGCAGGCGGTCCCTGCCCGGACGGTTCAAAGTCCCTGGAATCATGCGCGGTTGGGTACCGCGCGTCAGCCCACCGCTCCGTCAGGTGGACCCTCTCGGCGGTCTGGGGATAGAAGTCGTCCGCCGTTCCTCTTATCGGCGTTTCCCAGGCGTCAGGACGATACCATAGGCGGTCCAGAGCCGCCCATGCCGCCTGATTGTGCTCATCGGACCCTGGCGGTCAAGGGCCACAGTACGGTGGGTGTTTAGGCGAAATGCGGGTGGATTACGCGATTGGTGACCTGCCGGTCGCCGAGCGTGGGATCCGGCAGGCCAACCGTCGCGGAACGCGCCAGCAGGAAGAACAGCCTGACCACCTTGGGAGACCGCTCCCTTACGGTCGCGGCTCGGATCGGAAGACCCGTTTTGAAGCACTTTCCAGGCACCGGTGGGGAACCGGGTACGTGTTCGGCGTGCTACTCGGGTGGCATGGGCAAACTCGTTTGCCCGTGTGCGTTGGTCTCCCAAGGACACGGGCAAGCTGCTGCTTGCCCATGGCACCCCTCATTGGAGGATTGACGGAGCACTAGTCACCGGCAAAAGCCGCCTGGAGGACCGCAAAATCTCTGAGGTCCACGTCGTGATCGGGTTCGAAATCGAAGGCGTTGCAGGCGCCTTCGGGCGGGCCGTCGTTGGGGCCGGTCATGCAGTCGGCGAACGCCGCGTGATCTTCGAGGTCCACGTCACTATCGCCATCAACATCGCCGCGCGGCAGCGGGATGGCCAGGTAGATGTCCTCCACGGAGACATAACCGGCGGCGAAAGCGATCTGCCCGATGCAGCCGATACTGCTCTCCATGCCCCCGTCCGGAACGGGTCCCTGGTCGGTTAACTTGGTGAAGCTTTGGTCCAGCGGATCGTAGTAATGCTGATCGGTGCGCCAGAAGGTGATTTCCCCGCGGTCCGAGAGGTCGTTGGCGGAACTCGAGGACGAGCCGGCGGGGAAGCCGGGCAGCGTGGCGAGATAGAGGAAGCTGCTGGTTGCGGCTTCGTAATACACCACGTCAGTCGGCGAGACCAGGGCCAGGTCCCCGCGATCATTCAGTGAAATGGCGCTGCTCACTCCGGTTCCGGGACCGCCGGGAAGATCGGTGACGTTGGTGGTCGTGTCGGCGCCGAGGTCGTACACGTAGATGTCGGGGAATCCCATGTAGGCGATCTGGTCGGCGTTGTTGATGGTGTTCTCTCGCCCCTTGGTGGGTCCGCCGGGCTGGTCGGTGACCTTCGGAAACGTGCCCGCGGCGTGGTCGTACACGTAGATGTCCCCGAAGTTGAGGTCGCCCGAATGAAAGGACACCCTGTTGTGGTCGTTGAGGTCAAAGACATCGCGCAGTCCGTGGGCGGCGGAGTTACCGGGATAACCGCCGAGGGCCGAGATGTTGGTGAACGCCTGCGTATCCGCCTCAAACAGCCAGAGGTCGCGGTTGTCGGGGTTGATCATCGCGATGTTGCCCGAGCTGTTGAGCTTGGGAAACCACGCCTGAGGCGGTGCTCCGGGCAGGGCGCTGACGTTTAGAAAAGTCCCGGCGCTGCGATCGAAGAAGTGGATCGTCGTCCCCTGGTGGAACGCGATATCGCCGCTGGGGTTGATGCTCGGGGCGTTCCCCTGTCCGGGGCCGCCGGGCAGTTCGGTAATGTTGCTGAACTCGTAATCCTTCGCCCCGGCGCTGGGGCAGCACAGACAGGCGATCACCGACACGCCCACAACCAACCGACAACAGTAGGCGAATGAGTAGTGCTTTCGTTTCCCCACGGTGTAACTCCTTTCCCAACATAAGGTCCGCCCCATGGTGGGCGAGAAGCAGTCACGTGATGCACCAGCACATGGCATGGCGCCGGCTACTGCACCAAACACTGCGCAGCGCAAACAAGGAGAAGTGAAACTGTGAAACGGAGCCGCACCGCTCCCCATGATGCCCGATATCAAGTGTCCAGGCAAGCTCCGGAGGCAGAGAGCCCGGGGCCACCCAGCCCATCGCCCCCCCCCCATCAGCCCGGGGCAGAAGTCTGTGGGACAGGCTTTCCAGCCTGTCGTCCAGCTTCTGCGTACTCCAGGAGACCGGCTTAAAAAGCCGGTCCCACAAATGAAGAGAGTTTCGCCACGGACTGCCATGCGCCCGGCCGGTTGTCTCCCAGGGCGATCTCCTCAGCGGGATGCCTAGCCCTCCGTCTCCTTGGCGGGTTTCGCGCTGTCCGGACTCGCCGGAACGTCCGGCTTCTTGGGGGCGGGTTTCTGCATGGCCTGCTTCAGGGCGTCCGGCGTTACTCGTGTAAACGCGCTGTGTGTTTTCTTCTCTATGTGCATGGAACCCCATGAGCCCGCCGCCGTCCCGACGAACGTGGAACCCCCCTTGGCGGAAACGAGTTGCCCGGCAGCCCAATCCCACTGGTTCTTCCGCGTAAAGCTGCCTTCGTCGATGGTCATGCTGGCCGACGGAGGAGGGCTGCCCTCCTTGGGCGGTTCGGGTGCCTTCATGGCCAGCTTGCCCTGCGTTTCGATCTCGGCGGTCTTGGCGGAATCGTCGATCTCGGCGACCTTGTGGTTGGAGGTGATCAACATGGTGCCCAGGCCGTAGTCCAGGTCTTCCGGAACCACCTCAGTCCATGTCGTACCGACGGTGGAATCCTCCGGCGCGGCGCGCGTGACCAGGAAGCCCAGTTGCTTGAAGGCGTCATCGGAGAGCAGTTCACGCATGAACTCTCGGATGGGACCGCCGCCGATCGACGCGGGATCCTTGTACTCGGTCAGGTGACCGTTCGCGTCCACGGTCACCGTGGCGGGGGCGCTGACGATCTGGGAGAGGATCATGCCTTCCGGTGAATCCATCTGTGCGGGATCGCGGGAGTCGAAGCTCATCGGCTGAGCGCCTTCTGCGGTGACGGACAGATACAGCAGGGTCCATTCGAGCGTGGCGGATCCATCCGCGTTTTTGCCTACGCAGCGCAAGCGCATGCCAACCTCGCGCTGGCCCGTTGACGGTATCTTTCGCGGCGGTTGCCCTTCCTCAGTCTGGAACGTACGCACAGCCTCCTCGCCGGACGTAAGCAGGTAGTGGAGTTCCATGCCGGGTTCGAGTTTTGGCTTCAAGTCAACGGGATCGGCGGCCACCGGGACCGCGAACGCGGACAGGATCGTCAGAGTGATGATTGGTCGGCGAATCATGATCGTCTCCTCGAGCGTCTCAGAACCAATTGTGCTGCGTGCGGCGTGCGTCCGCCGTGCCCGGAACCCTACTTTCCGCGAAAGCGGTTTCGAGGTCAATCCTGTTGTGCCCCAGCACAGGAGTCCCGACGGGTTCTGACAAATGGGGGGCACGTTCGCTAGCTTCTGGTGGGGGAGGCGACCGATCGGCGGTGGGTCAGATAGACCCCCAGCGATCGAACCGCCTGATCGGCGGATCGAAAAACAGCCAGGCCCCGCGTACGCAGCTCCGCTACGAGAGCGTCGTAGATGGCTCCGGAGTCGATGACCGCTACCAAGGGTTTGTCCGCTTGATCGTGCAACTCGGCGAGGCGATGGGCAAAAGTGATCCCGTGGGCGATCTCCGGGGGCGTGGTCTTGATCGCCGGAGTCAACGGAACCAACGACACCGCCACTGCGTGGATCTGCGGATCCTCGAGCAGAATCCGGGCGCATTGCTCGTAAGCTTCGACGTTGGCCATGGGGGTAAGGTCCAATGGGTTGCGCGGATTGACCAGGGTATCCAACCGGAAGCGGGCCAGCGTCTCGCGGAGCTTGTCCGCCAGGGGGTCGGTGAGCTGGGGAAGATGCAGGGCATGGTCCGGACCGGAGATTGAATCCGCCATCCCCACCGACTCGAATCCGGCGTTGGTGACCACGCCCAATCCGAACCCTTCGATGCGCTTGTCGTGCAGCGTGGTCGAGAGCTCGACCAGTTGCTCGAACTGGCGGAAATCGTCAGTCACGATCGCTCCGGCGTTGCGCAGGATGGCGGCGCAGACCGCATAGTCACCGGCGATCACTGAGGTATGTCCCTGGGTGGCGGTGCGTCCGGCTGCGGTGCGCCCAGCCTTGTAGATGATAACCGTCTTGCCGAGCTGGGTGGCTCGCCGGGTAGCCCGGGCGAGGGTCATCCCGTCAAGATCCACCAGCCCCTCGAGGTAGATGGCAAAGGTGTCGATGGCGGGATCGTCGGCGAGAAACTCCAGACAGTCCGAGGCGGTCAGGTCGATCTGGTTCCCCAGGGTCAGGGCGTAGGTCGGATCGAGACAGCCGACATTGCTCAAGCGGGTGATGAGGAAGGCGCCGCTCTGGGACACGAACGCCAGCTTTCGCGGAGTCTGGTCCAGGCGGGCTTCGAGCTTGTTCGGCGGGATAAAGAACGTATCGTACTTACCGGGCTGAGACTGCACCCCGAGGCAGTTGCCGCCAACGAAGATCGGTCCGCCGTCGGGCTGGAGATGGGCCCCGGCGATCTCCTCTTTGATGGAACGCTCGATAGCTGCCCCGCCCTCGGTCTCCCCCATGCCACCGGGAATGACGATGACCGCGTCGGTGGCTTGGTGGCGGATGATCTCCCGGATGCAATCCGGAGTCTGATCGGCTCCCACGGCGATGACCACCAGATCGACTTTTCCAGGGAGATCGCCGAATCCGGGAACGCACGGGGTCTCGTCGATTGTCTCCTCACCCGGTTTGATCACGAAGAGACGGGTCGGGTCGAATCCACGCTTGCGCACGTTGCGCAGGATGATCCGGCCCATGTTCACCGCTTTTCCGGATACGCCGACGATGGCCATGGATTGGGGTTTGAGCAGCTTCTCGATCTTGGCGAGGGGGCGCGGCGCTCGCGGGGTGGGCCTCTCTCCAAACCGGCAGACGGCGTCCAAAGCCACCAAACGGTCCCCCGAAGCGATCAGCGGATTGATCTCGAACTCTATGATCGACGGCCTGCCTGAGACCCCTGCGCAATACCGCTCAGCCAGCTTGAGCAGGCCGGCAAAGCAGCGGTGCAGCTCGGCGTCCGTCACCAGACGCTGCTTCCCCCGCGCCGATCCGGAGACGTAAGTGTAGCCCAGGGTACGCTTGAACAACTCGAGAAACCCGTCCGCAGAGATCAGCGATGCGGAAGCGGTAGCCGACGCCAGCGGCGGCTTGAGCGCCACCGCCAGCAGCTCGGTATCCGTCCCCCCCAAACCCGCGGTGAGC
>JAAEQG010000930.1 GCA_024231775.1 bacterium | reverse complement strand
TGGATCCACAGCGCCCGGTACCCACCACGAATCTTTCCATGCTCCTGTCCCCCTTCCTGGATTTGTTGAAACCGCTCAGTAGCGGTAACGAAGCTGCACGGCGCGCCGGCGGCGCTCAAGGATCTGCTGTCGCTCGTCCGGCGTGACCCGGAGGGTGTCAGCAGGGAGCGTCGAGTGCAGTTCCTTGAAAGGCAAAGCGAGCAAGGACGGCTGCGGCACGGCGTCCGGAAAGAGGTAGCGAATGCCGATGGTGCCGCGATCATGTCCCTCCGGATCGATCCAGTTGGGCACGCCCGGGTCCGTGTGGGAAATGACGCCGCGGAAGAGGCCATCGGAGTCAAGGACTGCCTGGTGGCCGTTAAGCGAGCTCTGCCGCGCCGCGAACTCCATGCTCTCCCAATACCACCCGCTCAGCTGCACGCTCCACATGAGACAGCGGGGCGGCGTGAACTCAACGATCACACACTGGTCCGGCGCGCACTCGAAGTGTCCGAGGCCGTAGGACTGCCCTCGCAGGCCGGCGTTGCCCTCGAGTGGTTCAGTCATCGTGACCTGGTTGGCAGGGGTCGCGAGGATCAACCGGCTCATGCCTTCCCAGCCGCGTGCGCCCGATGTGAGCCAGGTGAGGAGCTCT
>JAAEQG010000929.1 GCA_024231775.1 bacterium | reverse complement strand
GTTCGAAGGCTCGTCGTCCTAGGGGTCCGTCCCAGAGAATCGTGAGCCGATTCTGGCAGCTCATCATGTCGGCAGGGTGGTCAGGTAGGCCCGGGGGTTGCCCCCCAGGCCCCCCACAGAACCGGACGTGCAGATTTCCCGCATCCGGCTCCTCGAGTCCACAGTTCGCTACGCGTACCGGTGGGCGATCCGTGGGAATGGGAGGGGTGTGACTGACCGCCCATATGCGGCCATTCGGTGATCGGCTCAATCCGGCCACCCGATGATCGCCATAATCCGGCCACTTGGGGGTCTCGACCTCATAGACCCGGTACGCTCCCGTGAACAACGAGGAGGTGCCATGGCGAACAGGAGGTTGGAGATGTACGAGTACCGACAGATTCTGGTCCGGATGCGGCAAGGCGATTCCGATCGCGGCATTCAACGCGCCGGCCTGATGGGCCGGGATAAGGCGAAGGAGGTTCGGGAGACAGCCCGTGAGCAGGGCTGGTTGGATGGTCCGCTGCCGGCTGACGGCGAGCTGGCAGAGGTGTTCGGCAGTTCCCAGCGGCCGTCGACGCCGTCGACAGTGGAGCCCTACCGCGATCAGGTGACGAGATGGCACCGTGATGGGATGCAGTGTACGACGATCTACGGGCTACTGAAGCGGCGCCACAAGTACGCGGGCAGCTACTCGGCGGTGCGCCGGTTCGTGAACAAGCTCGAGCCATTGCCGTCGAAGGGGACGATGCGGCTGAGCTTCTCGCCGGGCGAGGCGGTGCAAGTGGACTTCGGCAGCGGCCCCAAGCTGGCGGATCCGGTGACCGGTGAGGCGGCCTCGACGTGGGTCTTCGTGATGACGCTGTGCTGGAGCCGTCATCAGTACGCTGAGTTGGTGTGGGATCAGAAAGTGCGGACCTGGCTGGGCTGCCACCAGCGGGCGTTTGGGTTCTTCGGCGGCGTACCGCGGCAGGTGATCATCGACAATCCGAAGTGCGCGATCACCAAGGCGTGTACGCGGGATCCGGAGGTGCAGCGGGCCTATGCCGAGCTGGCAGAGGCTTATGCCTTCCAAATCGCCCCTTGTCCGCCGGCCGATCCGAAGAAGAAGGGGCGCGTCGAGTCGGGTGTGAAGTACATCAAGCGCTCCTTCCTGCCGGGCCGGGAGCTGCGCGAGTTGGCACAGGCCAACCGCCAGCTGGAGGCGTGGGTGCTGGAAGAAGCTGGCCATCGGCTCCACGGCACCACGCGGGAACGGCCGCTGACCCGCTTTGCCGAGACCGAGCAGCCTGAGCTGCAGCGGTTGCCCGAGCGGTCCTTCGAGCCGGTTGAGTGGCGGCGCTTGCTGCTACACAATGACTGCCATGTGCGCCT
>JAAEQG010000928.1 GCA_024231775.1 bacterium | reverse complement strand
CGGGAGTGGAGGTGATGGCGATCTTGCAGTGGTTGAACCGGTACAAGGGGATTACGGTGATGCTGGTGACGCACGATTCGGACATTGCACAGCACACGGGCCGAATCGTGCATCTGCACGATGGACTTATCACCCACGTCGAGCCAGTAGACGATCCGCTGGTAGCTGTGCCCGGAGGTGGCGAAGCGCCCAGAGGTGGCGAAACGCCCAGAGGTGGCACAGTGCCCGGAGGTGAGCAAGTATGAGTGTCCTGGAGAGTTTGCGGCTGGCTTTTCGCGCCCTGACGGCCAACAAATTGCGGGCGGCCCTGACGATGCTGGGCATCATCATCGGCGTCGGCGCGGTCATCACGTTGATGTCGGCGGGCGAGGGGGTCTCGGTTTATATCGAGGATCAGTTTCAGGGGATGGGTTCCAATTTGCTCTTTGTCATACCGGGTTCGATGGACGATTCCGGGCCGCCGGGTATGGGAGCTGCCACAGCCGAGTTGACGAACGGGGACGTGGAGGCTATGCGCGATCCCCTCCGCGCTCCCGACGTGGCCGCTCTCTCCCCGGAAAGGATGCGTTCGACGGTGGTGGCTACGGGCAAGCGGGATACGGTCGTCCAGGTGTTGGGCGTGACGCCAGCGTTCTTTAGCGTGCGCAACTGGCCTCCGGAGGTGGGGCGGGCTTTTGACGATGGGGATATGGTGGCGCGGTCGCGGGTGACGCTGCTGGGCCGCACTGTGGTCGAAGACCTCTTTCCCGATAATCCGTATCCGTTGGAGCAGACGGTCAAGGTCAATGGGATGCCGTTCCGCGTCATTGGCGTGCTGGAGGAGAAGGGGGGATCGCAGATGGGCGACGAGGACAATACTATCGTGATTCCGCTATCGACGGTGCAGACCCGTCTTTTTCCCTCGCGCAGTCGCACGGG
>JAAEQG010000927.1 GCA_024231775.1 bacterium | reverse complement strand
TGGAGGCGGTGGGCCGAATGCCCGAGGATCAGATCGACGCCGTGCTCGAACGCGACGCGGGCCATGGCGCGGTGGATCGGCTGGGTATCCCGGACCCAGTTCTTGCCCCAGTGAATCGTCAGCACCAGAAGATCGCAGCGACCGTCCGCCCACTGACCGAGCCTCTTGACCTTTTCGGTGAACGATTCGAGAGTCTCCTCTTCAGCCGCGTAACTCGCACCGGGGCGGTCCTGATCCGCGAGGAAACGGGGGCTGGTGCTATCCATGCCGGCGAAACCAACCCGAACGGGACCGACACTGACCAGCCGGGGCTCCTCGGCCGCAGCAGCGTTGTCGCCTATGCCTACGCACACAAGCCCAGCCCTTTCGCACCACTTGGCCGTGTCTGCTACGGCGGCTGGGCCGTAGTCACCGCCATGGTTGTTCGCGGCCGTGACGATGTCGATCCCGGCGCGCGTCAAGCAGCGGAGCATCTCCGGTCGGGCCCGGTAATAGAAGGGGCAGTTCTCGCCCTTGTCCACCGGAAGCCCTCGCAGAGATACGCAGCATTCCAGGTTGCAGAACGCCGCATCCGCCTCCCAGAGCAGATCCTTGACTTTGGCCAGCGGCCAGTCGAATCCGTTGCGGCTGACCAGATCGTGCTGCCACCGGGCCAGAACGGTGTCTCCGCCGGCGACCAGCAGCCCACGCTCTGTCCGCGCCTCTGCTTCCGGCTGCTTGTCCGGTCGACGGTAGACACGGGCGACTGCTTTGGTGTACTTGCATCTGGCTAGATCGAGAACCTTCAGCTCGAGATGGTATCGGACGGAGTCTTTCACCCGGTCGGTGATGCACACGGGAACCAGGATGACGTCCGGCAACAGCTCGGCAGGCATGCTACCCGGGTCACCGTTCGCCAGAATCCAGTACTCGCCACTTCCCGGACCATGCTCCTCCATCCATTGGTCAACACGATCCTCGTCGAGCAGTGTGACTCCCAGTTCTTCTGCAATACGCTCCTTGAGCGCCGAGAGGATAGAACCTCGCGATTCATCACCCAAGCCGGCCGGCGTCTGGTCCTCCACCGGCATGATAACGACGGACTTCGCCTCGTCTATCTTTGGGGTTTCACCGAGACGGTTCACCAATTCCGGCACTAGATCCATCCAGATCTTCGATGACGGCGCGGTAGTGCTCGGAGTCTTCTTCTTGGTGGCGTTCTCGGCCAGCTTGAATCGGCCCTCTCCCGCGGGTACCAACTTTGACTCGTTGCTCCTGAACCAGTTGCGAAGGTCGTAGTTGTCCCGGCTTTTCTTCAG
>JAAEQG010000926.1 GCA_024231775.1 bacterium | reverse complement strand
GGAACGGTGCATATGCCCAACACGATCTATGACGCGATCATGGAGGCGGGTCGATGAGTGACGCTGTGGAAGCCTGCACGGTGGACAACCCCGCCGAGAAGTATCTGCGTATGGACCGCATCCCGCACATCTGGTGCCCGGGCTGCGGAATCGGTACCACGGTCAACTGCTTTGCCCGGGCGCTGGATGAGGGCGACGTTGATCTCGAGAAGCTCGCCATCGTGTCGGGGATCGGCTGTACGGGCCGAGTGGCCGGATACCTCGATTTCGACTCGTTCCACACGACGCATGGGCGGGCGATTCCATTCGCCACGGGCCTTAAGCTGGCCAACCCCGAACTCAAGGTGGTGGTGTACAGCGGAGACGGCGACCTGTTCGCCATCGGGGGCAATCATCTGATTCACGCCGCCCGGCGCAACGCGGACATCACCGTCATCTGTGTGAACAACTTCAACTACGCGATGACCGGCGGCCAGGTGGCCCCGACCACGCCCCTCGACGCGATGGGAACCACGGCGCCTTATGGCGTCTGCGAGCGACCGTTCAACCTCCCGTTCCTGGCCAAGTCTTGCGGGGCGGTCTATGTGGCCCGTTGGACCACCTACCACGTTCGACAGGTCACCAAAGCCATGACCGAAGCGATGAACAAGAAGGGGTTCAGCTTCGTGGAGATCATCTCGCCCTGCCCCACGCTGTACGAGCGGCGTAACCGACTCGGCAGTGGGTTGGACCGGATGAAGTGGTTCAAGGACAACAGCAGCATCAAGCACGGCGCGAGTACGGACGACGTGGACATCGACTTCCAGCAGGAGATCATCTGCGGCAAGTTCGTGGACATCGACCGCCCCTCGCTGTTGGAGGTGACCGAAGCCAAGGTCGCCAGCGTCCGCGGCAAGCAGCGCTGGGAAGAGGTGTCGCGGCGACAGAAGAAATCCCCCGCGCACTAGGGGTGGGGTACCGAAGGAGACTGCGGATGAACATCACCGAGATCAAGACCGGCGGGCTGGGCGGACAGGGCGTTATCCTGGCCGGCATGATCATCGGACGAGCCGCCTCGATCTACGCCGATCTGCACGCGACGCTGACCCAGAGCTTCGGGCCGGAAGCTCGCGGGAGTGCTTGCGGAGCCTCCATCGTGATTTCCGACGAGCCGGTCGAGTATCCCTACGTGACCAATCCGAACATCCTGCTGGTGATGTCCCAGGAAGCCTGCAATCGATTCGCACCGGATCTGGCTCCCGGCGGCATCCTGCTCTATGAGACTGACCTGGTCCAGCCCGCCGACCTGCCCGAGGGCGTGCGCCCGTTCGGCGTCCCCGCCACGCGCATTGCCGAGGAGCTGCACCGCCGCATGGTGGCCAACATCGTGATGGTGGGCTTCCTCGCCGCGATGACCGATCTGGTCAGTACCGACGCCCTGCGCCAGTCCGTGGAAGCCTCGGTCCCCGACGGCACTCAAACGCTGAACCTCAGTGCCTTTGACAAGGGCTACGCATACGGTGTGGCCCTCAAGGAAGGCCAAGCCGCACCGGCGTAGATTCCGCTTCTCCCGACATCAAACCGAGCCCGCGAAGCAGCCTCTCTCAAGGTCGCTCATCGCCGGCGGACGGATCCTGCTCACTCGTCGCAGGCCACCCCCCACTCTCTCTGCTTGAATCCCGCGCCGATGGCTGATAGCGTGCCTGCGCTGGACGAACCTGCGAATCGGAGAAGCGGCTATGAAACCAGCAGGGAGCGCCGACAAGCTCTGTATCGACACGATCCGAACCCTGGCGATAGACGCCGTGCAGCGCAGTTGCCCCGTACTGATCTCCGCCTGTGGTTGGGACGCCCGTTGTAGATAGGATACCAATCAAGACACCGACGCATTCAGCAGGCTGACTGGATTGTGCCATGCAGGAAGTACTCGACGATCTTCATGATGCGGAGACGCTGCTATCGCGACCTCGCCTGGGCATCTACGTCTTCCCACTCATCGGCTCCGTCTTCCTTTTGTTCGCCGTGATTCACGCTTGGCAGCGCCCAACTCCCGAGTCCTACCGGATCGGAGCATATCTCGTGATCGCAAGCGTGATCACTTTCGCCTGCTACTTTGGGTTTAGGAGGGAAGAGGCCGCCTACCGGCACTTCGCCACCTAGCTGCTGCACAACGAATCTGGCTTGTCGGATGGCGAAGTCCGCTACGAGGGCCAACCGATCACTCTCGACACAGAGCTGACGCACTTCGTCGTGTGCGTCTCGTTGCTGGTGGTTACTATTCAACTCCATTCGCGCCCGCTCCGGTGCGGTGAAGCCCGATCTATCCGCTATCGCCTCGGCTTCACGCTGCTGACCCTCCTACTCGGCTGGTGGGCGCTCCCGTGGGGGCCAATCCGGACGATCAAAGCAGTTCGCGTAAACTTGACTGGCGGCATGAGCGACACGGTCAAGTGCTACCTCTGGGACATGAAGCAGGGCGCATCTGTTGTCGACGATCGTGCCTGTTGAGCATCGACCAGCGCCACCGCGCCTAGAGCGCCGCCTGGGGGTAACTTGCCCTGACCGTTATCAGGTATGCTGCGTAGCAGTCTGCCCGCGCTGTCCCTGCGCGTTTGGCGGCGCCGGCGAGGCGCCTCGCGGATGCATTGAGACGAGAGATGTTGACCGAAAACGGCACTGGGATCGTTGGTGCATCGGAATGCACCCTTCGGGTTGATGCTGGACCGTTGTACCAGCCGAAAGCGAGGGACTCCCACATAACCAGTCGGACCTTCCGCTTGAATCTGTGCTTGATGGCTGATAGCGTGCCTTCGCTGGACGAACCTGCGAATCGGAGAAGCGAACATGAAACCAGCGGGGAGCGCCGACAAGCTCTGTATCGACACGATCCGAACCCTGGCGATGGACGCCGTGCAGCGGGCTAATTCCGGGCATCCGGGGGCGGCGATGGCGTTGGCACCTGTCGCCTATGCGCTGTACGGGCGCTATCTTCGCTTCGACCCGGCGGCGCCCGCTTGGCCCAATCGCGATCGCTTCGTGCTCTCCGCCGGCCATGCGTCCATGCTGCTCTACAGCATTTTGCACCTGGCGGGTTACGACTTATCGCTGGACGATATTAAAGACTTCCGCCAGTTGCACAGCCGCACGCCGGGGCATCCCGAGTTCGGTGCGGTGCCCGGGGTGGAGACCACGACAGGTCCGCTGGGTCAGGGCGCGGGCAACAGCGTGGGCATGGCGGTTGCGGAGAAATGGCTGGCCGCCCACTTCAATCGCCCGGGTCACAACATCGTGGATTATCGTGTGTTAGCGGTGCTCGGCGACGGTTGCATGATGGAAGGTGTCACTGCGGAGGCAGCATCGCTGGCGGGTCACCTGGGGCTCGACAACCTGACCTGGATCTATGACAACAACAGCATCACCATCGACGGCCCGACGTCGATCGCCTTCAGTGATGACACCGCCAAGCGCTTCGAAGCCTACGGCTGGCGCGTGCGGAAAGTCGAAGACATCAACGACTTCACGACGTTGTGCGCGGGGCTCGAGTGGGCTGCTGAACCGTCAGACCGTCCCGCACTGCTGATCGTGGACAGCGTGATCGGTTTCGGCGCTCCCACGCGGGCGGGCAAGTCCAAAGCCCACGGCGAACCGCTCGGCGAGGATGAAATCGCGGGGGCGAAACGACACTACGGATTGGACCCCGAGCGCACGCTCTTCGTGCCCGACGAGGTGCGCACTCACCTGACCGCAACCTGCCAGGCACGGGGACGCGAGCTGCGCTCCGCGTGGGACGCGGGCTTCGCCGCTTACGCACAGGCCCATCCCGATCTGGCGGAGCAGTGGAACACACTGCAGCGCGGCGATCTGCCGGAGGACTGGGCGAAGGACATCCCCGTCTTCGAGTCT
>JAAEQG010000925.1 GCA_024231775.1 bacterium | reverse complement strand
GGATTGCGCACATCGACGATGCCAAGGAAAGCGTCCTACGCAGCGAATGGGATCTGATCATCATCGACGAGGCGCACAAGATGAGCGCCTACAGCCGGGACAAGAAGACGCAGCTCTACCAGCTCGGCGAGGAACTGTCCAAACGGACGGACCACTTCCTGATGATGACGGCGACGCCCCACAAGGGCGACCCGAAAAACTTCTGCCTCTTCCTGGAACTCCTTGACCGCGACGTCTATGGCGACGTGAAAAGCCTGGAGGAGGCGATGCGTAGAAACAGCGCCCCGTTCTATCTCCGGCGGGTCAAGGAGGCGCTGGTGACCTTCCCGGACCCCGAGACGGGGGAGAGCCACAAGATCTTCACCAACCGCGAGGTCCAAACGGTCGGTTTCGACATCGACGACGAGGAACTGGACTTCTACTACGACCTGACCCGCTACGTGGAGTGTACGTCGTCAGCGGAAGTGGGAATTTGAGGGCGGAAATCTAAGGTACGATTTCGGCTCCTGATACTCCCCTCAGACGGCGGTTTGTGGTTTTGCGCCGGGCCAGGGTTTGAGCCTGGAGCCGGGCGCGTTTCGCCTGAATCGTTTCCCTTCGCCCGAAGTATACGTCGTCGGGCGTCACGTTGCCCAGCGCCTCGTGGTACCGACGGGTGTTGTAGTACTCGATAAAGCGTCCGATCTCTGCTTCCAAGTCACCCGGAGTCTCCCAGACCAGCAGGGAAGTCTGTTCCTTCAGTGAGCGGTGGTACCGCTCGATCTTGCCGTTGGTCTGCGGGTGATACGGCGAGGCAAAGATGTGGCCCAGCCCCTTGGCCTCCAGGTAGTCGCCGAAGACCCTGGAAATCAGCGCCGGTCCGTTGTCGGACAAGAGCTTCGCCCGGTCGTTTGTCGGCACGCCGTCCATCCCCGTGGCCTCGCAGGCCAGCTCGATCACCTCGCTGAAGGCGCCTGCGTCCATCGCCGGCTGGAGCCGCCAGGCCAGGATCTTCCGGCTGAAATCGTCCAGCACGGAGATCAGGTAGTACCAGCCCCAGTTCTTGACCAGCAGGTAGGTCGCGTCGGTCTGCCACATCTGGTTGGTACGCCGGGTCTTGACCTTGTATTCCGGACCCGCCGGGAAGGTCTTCTGGACCAGGGGCTTGACCAGGCCCGCCGCCTTCAGCACCCGGTAGACGGTCGATTCCGACACCGTGAAACCGGCGGAATCGCTGACCTGGAAGGCGATTTCACGCGGCGATCGCTCGGGGAAGAGCAACGCCACCTCCAGGACCTTCGCCCGCTCTTCGGGCAGGATCTGATTCCAGACCCGGCCCGTAAACGGCGACCGATCGACCAGCCCTCCGGTGCCCTCCCGCCGGAATCTCTTTCGCCAGCGGTAGTACGTCGAAGACGGTATACCCATCCGCTCCAGGGCCTGACGCACCGGCAGGCCGGAGGTCTCCACCGACCGCAACATCTCCAGTTTGTCCATTGCAGGAGTCCGGACGTACCGGGCTACAGGCCCAGGCTTTTTTTCAGGCGCTGCACGTCCAGCACCGCCTCAGCGACGGCCTTCTTCAGGTCGGCGTTCTCCTCCTTGAGCCGCCGCACCTCGCTCGCCGTAGCGTCCCGCCGGGTGTCTTTGGTCAGGCCATTCTTGCCCGAATCCAGAAACGTCTTGGACCAGCGGTAGTACAGGGTCGGGGAGATCCCTTCCCGGC
>JAAEQG010000924.1 GCA_024231775.1 bacterium | reverse complement strand
GTGGTGCGCGTCCTGCGCAGAGCGCCGTTCGCGAGTGTAAGGCACGTGGTCACCGTGGGGCGGCGGTGGTTCTGGGGGGGGGCTACCCTGAGTGGGCTGGCTGCCAGGGCGTCGGAACAGTATGCAGTACAGACCACCCAGGCGGACGAAACCGCCGCCATTCTCTTCACCAGCGGCAGTACCGGACCCGCCAAGGGTGTCGTCTACACGCATGGAATGTTCGACGCCCAGGTCCTCGCCATTCGGGACCAGTACGGTATCAAGCCGGGTGAGGTTGACCTGGCTGCCTTTCCTCTGTTTGCCCTGTTCGGACCGGCCCTGGGGATGACCTCGGTCGTTCCGGACATGGACCCCAGCAAGCCGGCCACCGTGAACCCGGAGCGGATCGTCCAGGCTGTGCAAGACCACGCGGTGACCAACACGTTCGGTTCGCCTGCCATCTGGGAGCGGGTCAGCCGCTACTGCGCCGAGCGTGGTATCACCCTGCCCACTCTGCGGCGTGTGCTTATCGCCGGAGCCCCGGTCTCCGCCCAGTTGATCGAACGCGTACATAAGCTGCTGGATTCGTCCGCCGACGTACACACGCCCTACGGCGCCACCGAGGCTCTGCCGGTCAGCTCGGTCGGCGGACGGGAAGTGCTGCGCGAGCATCGCGAAGCCACCCGCCGGGGAGCGGGCGTCTGCGTCGGCAAACCGCTGTCCGGGGTCACCCTGCGGATTATCGGACTGTCCGATGACCCGATCGAGGTTTGGTCGGACGATTTGGTCCTGCCCACCGGCGAGATCGGGGAGATCGCCGTTCGTGGCGATGTGGTCACTCGGGCGTATGACGGTCTGAAGCAGGCCACCGCGCTGGCCAAGATCCGGGAAAGTGCCACGGTGTGGCACCGAATGGGCGACGTTGGCTACCTCGACGGTGAGGGGCGGTTGTGGTTCTGCGGCCGCAAAGCCCATCGCGTCACCACCGCAGGGGAGACCATGTTCTCGGTCCGCTGCGAAGCGATCTACAACGAGCATCCCAAGGTCTACCGGTCCGCTCTGGTGGGGGTCGGTGCTCCGGGCGATCAAGAGCCGGTCATGGTCATCGAGCCGGAACCCGGCGAGTTCCCCACTTCGGCGCGGCAGCTCGAGTTCTGGGGAGAACTCCTCGAGCTAAGCCGGGCCAACGAGCTGACCGCCGACATCACCCAGGTGCTCTTTCATCCGGCGTTCCCGGTGGACGTACGCCACAACGCCAAGATCGACCGGGAAGCGTTGGCCGGCTGGGCGACGGAGCAATTGCGGTGAGGGCGTTGGTCACCGGCGGCGGAGGATTCCTGGGCAGCGCCATCGCCCGGATGCTGCACGGGCGCGGCGACGAAGTGACCGTCCTCGGCAGGAACCGCTACCCACACGTCGAGCGCGAAGGCATCCGCGGGATTCAGGGTGACCTGCGCGACCCCAAGGCGGTCGAACGCGCGGCGGTGGGGATGGATGTGGTCTTTCACGTGGGGGCCATCGCCGCGGTCTGGGGTCCGCGGAGTCTGTTCTGGGATACGAACGTCGGGGGGACGCGGAACGTGCTGGCTGCTTGCCGGGCGGCGGGCGTGAGCAGGCTGGTGTACACGAGCACGCCCAGCGTGGTGTTTGGACGGGGCGATCTCTGCGGAGTGGACGAATCTACGCCCTATCCGGACAAGTACCTGGCGCACTACCCCGCATCCAAGGCGATCGCTGAGCGAGAGGTGCTCGCCGCCAACGGACCGGAGCTGTCCACGGTAGCGCTACGCCCGCACCTGATCTGGGGACCGGGCGATCCGCATCTGATCCCCCGGGTGCTGGATCGGGCTGCCCGGGGACGCCTGGTCCAGATCGGCGACGGGCGCAATCAAATTGATATTACCTATATTGACAATGCGGCGGAGGCCCATGTTCTGGCGGCTGACCGCCTGAGGCCGGGGGCGGCGTGTGCCGGGCGGGCCTATTTCATCAGTCAGGGTAATCCGGTGGCGTTGTGGCCTTGGTTGGGGGAGATACTGTC
>JAAEQG010000923.1 GCA_024231775.1 bacterium | reverse complement strand
GTCATCGCCTCTAACAGAAACTGCCACAAAATGTCCCGCTTCCGCGCCCCCACCGCCTTGCGCAGCCCGATCTCTCGCGTGCGCTCTGTCACAGAGACCAGCATAATGTTCATGATCCCAATGCCGCCCACCAGCAGGCTGATGCCCGCAATCGCGCCCAGAAAAGTGGTCAGCACATCCGTGATCTGGCCAAAAACGTCGATAATGTCCGCCTGGCTGATGATCGAAAAATCGTCCTCGTCGCTAAAATCCACGTCGTGCCGGTCGCGCAGAATGGCGGCGACTTGATCCGAGGCCGCATCGATCCGGTCCTCTGCCACCGCTTCCATAATGATTACCGAGACCTTGTACTCGCCCGTGCGACTGCGCGAGGGAAAAAGACGGGTCTGCACCGTCGATAGCGGAATCACGATAGTATTGTCCTCGTCGCCCATCTGCGATCCCCCCTTCTCCTCCAGCACACCGATGACGCGGAACGGCATCCCGTTGACCTTGACCGTCTGCTCCAACGGATACGGATTATCGGGAAAGAGGTCATCGACCACGGTGCGGCCCAGCAGCGTCACCCGCGACCGCGCCACCATATCCCCATCGTCAAAAGCCCGCCCCACCTCTGGCGGCCAGTTGCGCACGCTAAAGAACGCGGGCGTGACCCCCAACACCTGCACGACCGTATCCCGCTTGCCCGTGGCGACCACCGTCGAACGAACCACCTCCGGCGATAGAGCTGCCACGTCGGGAGCGCGGAGAGGATCGCGTATAGCCTCCACGTCCCCATTCGTCAACTCGGCCGCGGCGGCGGATCGCATACCTGGTCCCCCGGAATCGTCCATCGAACCGGGTATAATAAAGAGCAAATTGGAACCCATCCCCTGGAACTGATCCTCGATGTAAACTGAGACCCCCTCACCCGCCGACATCAACGTGATGACCGCGCCGACGCCGATGATAATGCCCAACATCGTCAGGGCCGCCCGCAATTTATTGGCCGTCAGGGCGCGAAAAGCCAGCCGCAAACTCTCCAGAACGTTCATACTT
>JAAEQG010000922.1 GCA_024231775.1 bacterium | reverse complement strand
GATCACACTCATGCGCCGGCCTCGATGGCGGCACTCAGAGCGGGCAAGCACGTCTATTGCGAGAAACCCTTGACACACAGTGTTTCCGAGGCCCGCACCATGGCCAAGGCGGCGCGAGAAACCGGGTTGGCCACGCAGATGGGCAACGAAGCCCATTCCGGACGCAACTACCGCGGCGTTGTCGATGTGATCCGCTCCGGGGCCATCGGAGAAATCAGAGAGGTCCATGTCTGGCGGGAACTCGGTTCAGAGCCCAGGTCCCGCCCCGGAGAAACGCCTCCCGTTCCACCGAATCTGAACTGGGATCTCTGGCTCGGCCCGGCGCCCGAACGCCCTTACCATTCCTGCTATCACCCCGTGCATTGGCGGCACTGGTGGGATTTCGGTAACGGGCAACTCGGCGACATGGGCTGCCACCTACTCGACCTGCCGTTTTGGGCGCTCGGTCTGAAGTACCCGACCACAATCGAGGCGGAAGGCCCGCCCGTGCATCCCGAGATGTACCCTCGTTCGTTGACCGTCCGCTGGACGTTTGCCGCTCGCGACGACCAGCCACCTGTGGAACTCACCTGGTACGACGGCGGAAAGAAACCACCGATGTGGGAGGAGGGGGCCTTTCCCAGATGGCCCGAGGGCGTTTTGTTCGTCGGCGCCGAGGGGATGCTATTCTCCCACTTTGGCAGATACGAATTGCATCCGCGGCAGAAGTTCGCCGGCTTCGAACCGCCCCCGCAGACGATTCCAGGACCCATCAGCCACGCTCAAGAATGGCTTACGGCGTGCAAGACGGGCAGCCCGACCGGTACTCACTTCGGCTACTCAGGGCCGCTGACCGAAACGGTCCTGTTGGGCACGGTTGCGTTCCGCACGGGCCAGAAGCTTGAGTGGG
>JAAEQG010000921.1 GCA_024231775.1 bacterium | reverse complement strand
CTGCCGGAATGGGGCATTCGCCACTCCACCTATCCTCAGTTCAGCAACAAGTGGCTGCCGACGCTATACCGCTCGGTGGCCGGCCCGCCTTTCCACGGCCTGGCCTTGCCAGCCTTGCTCATGGACGCCAGGGAACTGTGGAATCACGACGCCTTTTTCGATTACACCGATCGCTATATGGGGTTCTCGGCCTCTGGAGGATACTCCGGTTATACGCGTACCCAGAATTCCTTCACAACCAACATGTGGGACGCCTACCGATCCCAGTGTGGACCGGTGTGGTCCGGAAGCGAAGCGGATTCAGCCCCAGTGACGCCTCCGGATGACGGGTCCGACGACGGTACTCCAGCCAACTCCGAACCGCCCGAGACGGACCCGATCAGTGGGGCGGCCCCCCTCCCGCAGGATGAACCACCCTCTCTGGAACTGGTCGAACCGCGTGATGGCGACATCGTTACTGGGGTGGTGGCCATCCAGGTTGAAGCCACCGATGCCGAAGATACCCCGGGCACTTTGCTCGTCGAGATCTGCATCGATTCCGAGCTCTGGTTAGAAGCGGTGTACAGCGGGGTCAGCGGAATGTATCACGTGCGGTGGGACGCGACGGATTGGGCCGATGGATTGGAGCATACGATCTTTGCCCGCGCCACCGACCACGCGCCCGAACAGAACACGACCGATACCTCGCCTGTCACCGTGGTCGTCCAACCAGCGACCATGCACGTGGCTTCTATCGCCGTGACCGGGACGCAGAACGGTGTCTCGGCCAGACGCATCCAAGCGGTGGTTGCCGTTGTTGACGGTAAAGGCAATCCGGTCCCCCAGGCGCTTGTCATCGGAACGTTCGAAGGCGTGGCGGTCGAATCAGCCAGCGGCCTAACGAATGCACGTGGAGTGGCCGTCCTATCGGGTCCGGAGGAGTCGGGGGTTGCCGGTCCGACGAGGTTCTACCTGGACGAAGTGACGCACTCGGGCTACGAATACCGGCCCGATCAGAACGCCGTCAATGCCGGCTCAACCGCCGACTAGGGCGTAACGCGGAT
>JAAEQG010000920.1 GCA_024231775.1 bacterium | reverse complement strand
GCGATACGTACTGGGCACCAGCGGGGACGCGGGCAGCCACCAACCGGGCATCACCCGCGAGGAATTGGCCCGCATCCGCGAGACGGAACAACGCGCTGCTGCCCGGATGGTTGGCGTGGACGACGTCGTCTTCCTGGGCCATCCCGACGGCGAGGTGGAGGCGACTATGGCGCTGCGGCGCGACATCGTCCGCGAAATTCGCCGTTTTAAACCGGATACCGTCATCTGTTATGACCCGACCCGGCTCTTTGTTGGAGACCGCTACATCAACCACCCCGACCACCGGGCGGTAGGCCAGGCCGCGCTCGACGCCGTCGCGCCCGCGTGCGCCATGCCATTGGTCTTTAGCGAACTGCGCGAGGAGGGGCTGGAGCCGCATCGCGTGAAGCAAGTCCTCGTCGCATCCACTATGGAGCCGAATACCTGGATCGACGTCACAGACACGATAGACCTAAAGATCGAGGCGCTGCGGCAGCACGCCAGCCAGTTCCCCGATGGGTGGGACCCGGAAGAGATGGTCCGTGAATGGGCTACCGAGAATGGAAAACAAGCGAACGTCCCCTACGCCGAGTCTTTCAGGCGCTTTGTCCTGGTTCGTG
>JAAEQG010000919.1 GCA_024231775.1 bacterium | reverse complement strand
GCGGGTGCGGCTATGGCAAGATCGGGCCGAGTTTGACGCCGCCGGGCAGGGCGTCTGTGGCCTGCGCAAGGTGGAACGCGGCGGTGGCTTTGCCCACGTGGACGTCTATTTTGAGGACCAGACGGGCCAAGAGTTGCGCGAGCGCTTTATCAGCTTTGTGGAAGAGCACCTGCGCCAGCACGGGGTAGAGATCGTCGAGCACGTAGAGATCACGTGCGCGTGCGGCTTTCGTTTCCCTGGGGAATCGATCCGCAGGCGCATCGTCCAGGGCGACGAGGATATTGGCTGCCCCGAATGCGACCGCCGCACCCGCATCACCGAGGGCGCGAAAACGGCTCGCGAGCGCGACCCGGACGTGGCCCGCGACACCTGGGCGCTCAGGACCGCCATCGAAGAGCGAAAGAAACAGATCGTGGCGAGCGTCAAGCAGGTCTTTGGCACGCCGGACGAAGAGATGCTGACGGGCGAGTCAATCCGCATCTTGCACCTCAGCGACCTGCATTTCGGCCCGGACGTGGACTGGCGGGCGCGGCTGCTGCCCCTCGTCGCCGATGTCCGCGACGAGGCGGGTGGCCTGGGCTTCCAGCGGCTGGATTACCTGGTGATCTCTGGCGACCTGACGAACAGGGCCGCGCCGGAGGAATTCGAGGCGGCGTTCGAGTTCGTGTCGGGCTTGATCTCTCGCTTTGAGCTTACGGCAGAGCGGTGTATCATTGTGCCGGGAAACCACGATCTGTCGTGGGATGAGGACGTGTACGAGTGGAAGCCGGAACGGAAGGCGGGCATTGACAAGTTGCCCGATGGATACTATTGCCCGCAGGGGTCAGGTTACCTCGTCCGGGACGAGGAACGATACCCCAACCGTTTCAAGAACTTTTCCCGCTATTTCTACCACCCCCTGGTACAAAAAGAGTACCCGCTCGATCTCGCGGAGCAAGGGCTGTCTTTTTTCTTTGACGAGAACGAAATGGGCATCCAATTCATCACCCTCAACTCGGCCTGGCAGATTGACGAATGGTTCCGGGAACGGTCGGGCATCCATCCGGGGGCGTTGGAGCGGGGATTGGAACGGGCGAACGATGACGTCAGAAGGGCCAAAAGCGCCGGGCGTTTTGCCGAGGACGCTTCCATATTGCGGATCGCGGTGTGGCATCATCCCCTGATGGGCAACGAAAAGATACAGGACGACGCCTTCGTGGGACGATTGATGCAGGAGGACGTCAGGATTTGCCTGCACGGCCACGTCCACGAGGAACGCGCCGACCTGGCTTGCTACCTCGATCCGCGCAGAATCCACGTCGTGGGGGCGGGTTCTTTTGACGCCTCACTAACGCACCGCCCAGAGTCCACGCCGCGATTGTACAATCTGTTGGAAATCCCCCGTGACCGCGCCAGCATCAAGGTTCACACGCGGCACAAGCGTAGAGGGAGCGGGGCCTGGCAGGGGTGGGGGATTTGGCCGAGCGACAATCCGGGGGAGCGGCGGACGCATTACACGATCAAGTTGGAGGAACGATGAAACAAACTGAACTCCCCATCGTCGCCGTCGGCGCTGCCGCCATGCGGGACAATAGCGTGCTTTTCGTCCGCCAGACCTACCCCCCGTTCACCGGGCAATGGGTGATACCCGCCGGGCTGCCCGAACCGGGCGAGACGGTGGACGAGACGATCCGGCGGGAACTGGAAGAGGAAGCGTCCATCCAGGCGCAGGTCGTGGGCTTGATCGGACTGACCAGCGTCGCCGCCCCACCGCCGCCCCACGTTTTTATCGTATTCCTCTGCCGCGTCATTGGCGATGCGGAACCGCTCGCCGACGGGAGCGAGAACGACGCGGCGGCCTTCTTTTCGTTGGCGGAACTGGCGGCGCTGGACGAGCCGGTCGAGGCTCAATCACGCCGCATCGCCGAGCGGGTGCTGTGGGGCGAATACCAGGTGCTCGCGCCCACTGACCTTCAGAGTGGGAGCATCTTTACGCTGATCAGGGCGTGGATGTGATTCAGGTAGCCGCGATTTCCTAATCGCGCGAATGGAATTCGCGGCTACT
>JAAEQG010000918.1 GCA_024231775.1 bacterium | reverse complement strand
CGCTTGCATAGCTCAGGAGACTGATCTGAGGGGTCGCACCTTCGCGGAAGGCAACCGGCGCCTGCCACGAATTTTCTTCACTCTGGATTTCCGGAATCGTCGGGAAGCGCAGGGCGACGAACAAGCTTGGATCCTGGAGCAGGTCAAAGATCTGCTGGCAGCGGTCGGTGTCCATGTCTGAATCGCTGTTGAGATAGAATTCGGACAGCCAGGCCGACCAATCAACCTTGTCGGCTGGTATGGGAGCTTCAGAGGGGGTTCCGATCACGCGCGCCGATCGTCCGATCACCGGCGCTGGTGCGGCGCAGTCCTGCAGGTCAGGCCGGTGGACCTGGACCAGGCAGTTGAACTGGGTGACGTTGCCCACAGAGGTACTAATCGAGAACTGGGCGTAGGTTGCTAAAAAATTCGATGACCCCGGCAAATCTAGGCGGTAGTTCGGTGTAATAGTCACTCCTACCGGCACATTGGTGAAAACATAGGGAGGCGGACCATTGGGGTTGTCCGGTTGAATGCCGACGAACCCTGGCGCCCAGCTGCCTGGCGGTGGAGTGAATGTCACGGTCGCGCCCTCCGCGGGCGCGGAAGTGA
The DNA here is from genome assembly GCA_024231775.1 of bacterium. GTDB lineage: Bacteria > Planctomycetota > Phycisphaerae > UBA1845 > UBA1845 > JAAEQG01. The sequence goes on along the minus strand of JAAEQG010000918.1, from coordinate 1,647 downwards.
CCCTCAATTCGTGCGAAATCGTGGTAGAAGGTGGAACCGATCCGTGTCCGGGTGTTGTCGATACCGTGGCGGTGGCGTCCGGCTGGCCAATCGTAATCGGCGTGACAATATTAGAGGCGTCGCTGCTATTGCTATCGTCGCACCATTCGCAACTCGAGATGACCATTGCGACTATGACGATCGAAAGGATGCTCGCGGCCGCGTGGACGTAGGGATCCAACAGCCTAAGTTTGAGGGCGCGTATGGCTCGGGTGATCATCACGACCTCCTTACTCGACTCCGCCGACAACGGTCATTGCCGGAAAGGCCCCGTTGCAGCTGGTTCGCGAGCTGGTCCAGCCCGAACCGGTTGCGGTCAGACTGCCCGCCAGCGAGAGATTGTCACTGATACTGAGGGTGGCGGTCCACGAAACCGAACCGATTTCTGCGCCGCCGGACATGTAGTCCACCGTCATATCGACCCCTGAAGCCAGGTCGCTGAGAGATGTTGTGCCCTCAGTGCAGAACGCCAACCACAGACCGCAGGCCGGGTCCATACCGAGAGGGATGAGGTTGCCGCAGAGCTCGGTCACCGATCCGCCGGCAATGGTCATGGACCCTCCTCCCGAGAACCTGCCGTCGGCGGTTTGGGTTACGAAGTAGTAGGTGCCGTCACTGGTCGTTCTCCCACCACCGCCACCGCAGGACCAGTGCATCTCCAAAGTCGAGGCGTCTCCTGATCCGCTGTTGACCTTGGATGCATACGCCAGCACCGCACCGTTGGTTACCTCGACGACGAGGGTGCCGGCTGCGAATCCGTCCACGACATCGGTAATGTTCTTCTGAAAAGGTTCCCACGGCAGCAAGGTGTAGTCGGCCGAGCCCAGCTCGGTTCCATTGGTGTCAAGCACTCGAACGGTGAAGCTCGAGCCGACCCCGGAGACATCAACGACACCGAAGTTCGATCGCTGATCCGAGGTCTGAGCGAGACCGGGGATGTGGGTCGTCTCACCTGCGCTTACCGCATTGTCGACCGGAATGCCGGGAAAACCCTGTCCGAACGCATCACGATCGCTGGCCGAGGCCCCACCCGGATTATTTTTGGTGACCGAGTTGACCACAACCGGACTCCCTGCCACCACCCGCAGGGCGCCGAAGCTCTCCTCTGCGAAGTCGATGCCCACCACATTGGGTCGGATCAAGGTCTCGCCAGCACTTATCGCAAGCTGCAGCGGGACGGCGCTGCTGTTGTCCGCACCCCGGCGCAGATAGTAGATGGAGACGTTGGTTTCCTCGCTGCCGGGGTTGAAGATGACGAGGTCAGTCAGCCAGAAGGCTGGCGGCACTCCAGGCGCCGAGCCTCCTGCCCCGACCACGACATCGGTGCCTGGGTTGATGGCCAAGGCCGGCATTGCGGCGACCATGAATGTGACTACCAGAGTAACGTTGGCAAGGCGTGCAAAACTCATATTGATCTTTCCCCCGGGCGATTCTAGCTTAGCGCAACCGAATTGAAAAGGGACCACGGAGTGCGGGGTGCGGGGATGCAATCAGAACTGCCACCGGGCAGCTGCCGGCCGCCAAGCGGCACGGGCATTCAGGCCAGGGGTTTCGCAACAGGAAAGAGTAGGGGACACTCTTCTTCCGGCCAGCGTAGCAGTCGCCCTG
>JAAEQG010000917.1 GCA_024231775.1 bacterium | reverse complement strand
GTGGAGACGGACAAAGCCGCGCTGACGATTCCCTCGCCGCGCGGCGGCCGCATGGCGTCTCGAACGGGAAGCGCCGGGGATACCGTACTGGTTGGTGACGTGATCGCCGTGATAGAGGACGGTAGCGGTCCGGGGCAACCCATGATGAGTGCCACCGTTGTGGAAGCTGCTGGAGCGCCTCCCGCCGCCACGGCTCCTCCAGGTGCCGACAGCGCCGACAAACCAGCGCAGGCTCCTTCTGCCCTCCCCTCGTCTGCCCCGACCACCTCACGGGGGCGGGTCGTGGCCGCCCCTGCGACGCGTCGTCTGGCCCGTGAATTGAACGTGGACATCTGCATGGTGCCGCCGACGGGACCTGCGGGGCGCGTAACGCACGAAGATGTGCAGCGTTTCGCCGAGCACGGGAGTAGCTCCGACGAACCGGAGTCCGCCAAGGAGCACGAACGGCGCGCGGAGGCTGCCCTGGCATCCTCGGCGGCCGATGCGATTCCATTCCTCGACATCGAACCTCTGCCGGACTTCGCACAGTGGGGTCCGGTGGAGAAGGAACCGCTGCGGTCGATCCGCCGGAAGGTGGCCCGCAAGATGGTTACCTCGATGATCCTGGTGCCGCACGTCGCCCACATGGATGACGCTGACGTGACACTGTTGGAGGAGTTCCGCCACAAGGAGAGAGAGCGGCGTTCCGGGCAGCCGGGGGGTCGGTTGACCCTGCTGCCCTTCGTCATCAAGGCGGTGACCGCGGGACTCCGGGCTGCGCCGGCGTTCAACGCGAGCCTGGATCCTCACCTCGAGGAGATCGTCTACAAGAAGTACTACAACGTCGGGATCGCGGTGGACACGGGGCACGGGCTGGTCGTCCCGGTCATTCGGGAGACAGACCGCAAGAGCATCCTGCAGATCTCGACGGACATCGAGCAGGTGGCTGGGAAAGCTCGCGAGGGCGGGCTTGCCGTAGCTGACTTGCGCGGCGGAACTTTCACCATCACCAACGTCGGACCGCTTGGTGGTACCGCACTGATTCCGACGATCAACTACCCTGAGGTGGCCATCCTGGGCATGGGCCGGGTGCAGGACAAGCCGGTAGTGGTGGATGGTGAGATTGTGATTCGCAAGATTCTCCCGCTGACGCTGGCCTTCGACCACCGCATCGCCGACGGTGCGGATGCCGCACGGTTTGTCACTGAAATGGTGCGTCAGCTTTCCGACCCCAACCTGCTGCTGCTCGAAACGTAGGAACCGAGCCGCGACCGTAAGGGAGTGGACGCCAAGGCAAAGGTAATGAGACCTCCGTACCCCGTGGAGAACCAACAATGGTCGTAGGCAGCTTGCGGCAGGAAACCGAGGTGGCCATCATCGGCGCCGGACCCGGCGGGTATGTCGCCGCCCTGCGCGCCGCCGATCTGGGCAAGGACGTTACGCTGATCGAGGAGCGCGAGCGTCTCGGCGGCGTTTGCCTCACCGAGGGCTGCATACCTTCCAAGGCGCTAATCAACCTGGTCGAGCTGGCCTCTGCTGCTCGCGAAGCCGCCAAGGCAGGCCTGACTTTTGACAACTTGACGATCGACCCGGACGCCTTGCGTCAATGGACTGAGTCCGTGGTCGATGGTTTGACCCAGGGGATTGCCGGATTGCTCGAACGGCGGGGGGTCGAGGTCATTCACGGACGGGCCCGGCTTGACGGCCCGCGTTCGTTGATTCTGGAGAACTCCGACACTTCCGGGATCGACTTTCGTGAGTGCGTCATCGCCACGGGCTCGCGGATCAACGAGTTGCCGCCGGCCTACAACCTGCCGGTTTGGTCATCGGCTGAGGCGCTGCGGATTCCTGAAGTACCTCAGCGGCTGCTGGTGGTCGGCGGCGGTTACATCGGGCTCGAGATGGGGCTGGTTTACGCCGGCCTGGGTTCCAAGGTGACCATGGTCGAGTTTTCCCCCAGACTCCTCGCGGGAGCGGATGCGGATCTGGTCAACGTGGTCGTCAAGAACTGTGAGAAGAAGTTCGAGTCCATTCTGGTGGATTCCAAGGTCGTGGGCGTGGAGCAGACCCCAGCCGGATTCGCCGTCACGATCGAACGCCAGGGCGAGACCCGCGCAGAAGAATACGGCCAGGTTCTAGTCGCGGTCGGGCGCAAGCCCAACACGGACGACCTCGGCTTGGAAGCCGCCGGGATCGTCCCCAACGATCGCGGTCTCCTCGAGGTAAGCCCCGAGGGCCGCACATCGGTGCCCCACATTTACGCCATCGGCGACGTCACCCCGGGACCGGCGTTGGCCCACAAGGCCAGCCGCGAAGCCAAGGTCGTTGCCGAGGTCATCGCCGGTCAGCCGTCTGCGTTCGACAATCGTGCGATCCCGGCGGTCGTGTTCACCGATCCG
>JAAEQG010000916.1 GCA_024231775.1 bacterium | reverse complement strand
CCGGGTGGCCGGCGTGTTCAGCGGAGTGGCTGCGGGGGGCGCGGGGTACGTCGCTTATCTGTGCGGCGTAGCCTTCGTCGAACTCGGGATGTTGTTCTTCGGCATGTTGGCGTTGGCCGCCTTCATCCGGGCAATCGATCCGGCACGCCCCGAGGGAGAAACCGGCAGGTACGTGATGGCGGCGGGCCTCCTGGCTGGCTTGGCGGTGGGATGCAAGTACACCGCGCTGGTGCTCATCGCCCTGCCGCTGGGACTGGCCCTGGTGATTCGATACCTTCCGAATCGTCGCCGGCGATATCGCACCCCCCTTCTGTTCACCGCGGGCGTACTAGCCGCGTTCTCGCCTTGGTTAGTAAAGAACGCCGTGATGACCGGCAACCCGGTGTTCCCGTTGGCCAACGCGGTCTTTCGGGCAACGCCGCCGGGGTGGGGAATGGAACAGTCGGACCACTTCGCCGAGTGTCACAGTCTGGCACCTGAGGACCGCTCCGCCTCCAACCGGCTGGCGCTGCTCTGGGAGCATGTGTTCGGGGACGAGTGGCAGCGTTTCGGGCCACCGGTGTTCGTACTCGCCCTGATCGCCCTGGTCGTCGGCGGACGCGGGCACGGGCGGATCGAGTGGTACTGTCTGGTGATCTTGGCGGTTCAGGTTGCGGTGTGGTTGTCCGCCACGCACCTCTACGCGCGCTTCGCCGTGCCCTTTCTCCTGCCTCTGGTGGTGCTGGCGGGTCGTTCGATTGAGGCGGCTTGGGCTTGGCGCGGTCGCGGATTGCTGGCGGTCGTGCTTCTGGTTGGTTTGGGGTTCAACCTCGATCACCTGGCCAAGCTGTACCGCCAGCATCTGTACGTCGACGGCCGGAAGATCCCCCTGGAAGGAGCCACCGGGTTCTTCACCAATGGGATGGGCCTGGGTCACGAGCACCTGGCGGTCGTCAACCACGAGTTGCCGGAGAGCGCCCGCATCCTCATGCTCGGCGACGCCAAGGCGTTCTACTTCCGACGTGCGGTCGACTATCACGTCGTCTTCAATCGCCATCCTTTTGTGGAGATGCTCCGGGCGGGGGCGTCGCCGGCGGAGGCTCTTCAATGGCTACGGGATCGCGCCTACAGTCACGTGTTGGTCAACTGGCCGGAGATCAAACGATTGCGTCAGTCGCGCTATGGTTTCCCCGAGGAGATCAACCCCGAGCTGTTCAGGCGTCTCGCGCCCGCCGGGTTGGTTCACCAGCGCACTATTCTCACTGCCTCCTCCGGCGTTCCTTACGCCGATCTCTTCACCGTACCCTCCCCACACTGATTCTCCGGTAACACGGTGCGAAGTCGTGACACCCGCACCCCTGCTGCAAGCTCAAGCCCTGGGCAGTCGGGCGACAGAAGGACTCGTTGCTCGCTCAGAATCGGTCGTCCTCATGCCCGGAGCGCGTCGGCAGTCACTCCGCACAATCGGGGCTGTCACCTGAAGAGGAAGCCCGCAGGGGGAGCAGCAGCATGGCGAACAGTCCGGCTGCGGACAGCAACTCCACCATGGTCAGCGCCCACTCCCAGCGAACGACTTCCGCCCTGGACTCCAGATGGGCTGTCCGGGCCACCTGTTCAATGTGCTCGTCCGGCGGGAGCAGGGCGGCGAATTCCTCGGCGGGCAGGGTCGTGCGGAGATACTCATACTCCTCGGTAAGCTGCTCCAGATTGCGTTCCCTGTGCGCCGTGAGCACGTCCGGCCAGCTACCCGCCCCTCGCGTGCGCCCCAGCCAATCCAAGGCGGTCATCTGAAAACTGGCGGCGACGATGAAGGGTAGCAGGGCGATCCACAACCGCGGACGCCACATCGCGATGACCACCAGAAACGGAATGGGCAGGATGATGTACCGTTCGTGTACGCGGGTGGGGAGCGTGATTGCAGCGAGCAACGTTACTGCCGTGAAGGTCACCAGCATACCGAGCGCGAAGGATCGCCGGCGGCGGAGCAGCAGCGCAGCCGAACCGATCACGGTGCAGGCCAGAAGCATCTTGCCCCACGTGTCCTTCTTCAACCCCCAGAGCAGGCGGTTGGCATCGAGGTCTTCGCACAGCAGCAGATCGACGTACCAGACGTTGAAGGCCTTGAGCGTGGTGGTTTCGTACATCTCGAAGAGGTTGCCGATGTACGACTCCTGAAACCACTTGGGTCCGGAGTGCAGGCTGAACGGAAGAGAGACCGCCACGAGCACACCGACCGCCAGCGACCCGGCGCAGACCACGCGTCGGCGCTGCGGCCCCTGCAGCAGAGCGAACAACCAGATCGGCGCGAACAGGATGCCCTGAGTCTTGAGACCGAGGGCGACGCCCCACAACAATCCCGCGGTCAGCCAGCGGCGCCCGAGCATAGCCCAGACCATCCAGACCGCGGCCGCCAGCACCCAACTGTCCGTCTGTGTCCACCAGGCGGAATCGATGATGAACGGCGGGGCGAGCATGATGGCCCCAAACGCGAGGGCCGCAGCCCGTCGAGCAGCGCCGGATCGCCCCGCCGACCTGGTCAGCCGCCACACGAGCGCATAGCAGCCTGCGGCTATCAGCACGTCCCCCAGAATCGACAGGAGCGCGTAGATCACCCGGGCGGCGGTGGTGTTCGACGCCAGCGTGGGATCAAACCACGCAAGGAGCTTGATCTGGGCGTATAGCGGATACGCTGCCAAAGGCGGGTAGTTGCAGATGAAGTGCTCGAGGTGCTGGACCTCCTGACGGACGTCGCTCTGGTGATAGTACATCAGCGCGTTCGGGGGCGCATGATCGTACAGGGACGCTAGCCCTTCCTCGTGCATGAGCACGCCCCAGCGCACGTACTCGTGATGGTCCCAGCGCGTCGAAGAAGCGGGCGGCTGCACGACGAGGTACGCGCGAACGCCCAGCCCCACGAGCAGCGTGCCGACTACGATAATCGCGGGCAGACGCCGCCACGACGGCGCGTCAGAGCTTGAGGTTGTGGCGCACGACTCGGACATCTTGAACCGGCCCACCGCGGACACAAGTTACCGAAGGCTGTTCACCCGCTCGTCCTGAAGCGGAGCTTCCTCGCCTGGAGTCTACCAGGATGCCAGGGTCCCCGAAATCTCCACGCCGATCACCCCCTCGCCGGGTGGCATGGGCAAACTTGATTGCCCGTGCGTCAGCGTCGTGCTGCACGGGTAAGCAGAGCTTACCCATGCCACCCACCACCGGTTGCGGATCGTCTGTCGAACGGGCTGGGGTAAGCGCGCGAACTAGCCAGAATGTGCATAAGCGGTAATGAGCGCGGGTGCCCCATCCTTTCTGAAAGAAAGGGTGGGTCTTCCCCGGTACGCAAGCGGTAATGAGCCCCCACCCCTTGCTGCGCAAAGGACGGGGCACCCGCGTGGGCTAGTCCGGCCCACCGCGCGTCCAGGCCGCCAACGTATCGAGTAGCCCCAACGGGGCGCCATAGATCAGCCCAGGGCAACGCCCTGGGTTCTCGTGACCGAGACAAACACTAGCCCTGAAAGGGCGGCATGGCTTTACTTCGCCCTTTCAGGGCTTGCGTTGCTCCGGGCATTCCGCCCCAGGGCGCTGCCCTGGGCTGTCATAGAGCGCCCTTTCAGGGCGAAGAGGACCATCCACGCGCGAAGACAATCGCTCGGCGACAGAACGCTCAGAAGCCCGCCTAAACTGTCACGCACCCCTCCCGGGCAGGCTGGTGGGAACATTGCCAACGAGGGTGCTACTTCGCGGGCCAGGTCCAGTCGATCACCTCAATCGGACGTTTGAGGTCACAGAGCACCTCCATACGTTGGGTGCGGGCAACGGACACGTACTTGTGGTCCTGGATGAAACCGAGCAACTCGGCGGGCGGGTGGTGTTGGCTGAAGGGAATGAGAATGAGGCGAGGCCTGCTCCGGGCCAGGTCGCGGGCCAAGGTGTGCCGGCGAGCAAGAGCGGGCTTGCTGTGGCCAAGAAGTGCGGTGTTCATCGTGTACCGCGTGGCACAATGCCTACCGGAGTAGTAGTAGAATCCGGCGTCGAAGCCCCACACGTAGATGCTGTCCTCGGGAGCGGTGACTTCGGCGACCCGTTGGGCCTGATCCCGCACCCAGGTCATCCGATCGCCGTAGCGGTGATGGGCGATGCGCTCCGGCGCGACCAGCAGGTAGCCGGTCAACTGCGTTGCGCTCAGCCCCAGCAGCAGGACCGCCGACGCGGCGGTGGACAGAGCTGGTCGGCATTCGCCGAGGCGATCGACCAGCCCCGCCGCCAGAAGCACCATCGGCGGCAACATGAGCATGTAGTAGTGCGGCCAGAACTTCCCGGGAAGACAAACCGCCATATAGCTACCCAGCACCCACGCCGCCAGCAGCGCGGAGCGCAGCATGTCCCGCCGCCAGGCGAAGGCTACCAGTCCGGCGATCCCGGCGAGCCACAGCGCCGGGGCAAACCCGAACACCACACCCCGCATAGCCCCGTTCTGCAGGAAGAATGCCACCAGGCGGTGCGGCAGACCGTGGCCGCCGCCACTGTAGGCCAGGTTCTCGACAAAGGCGGAATCGAGCAGGTTGGAGGCGCGACCGTCGATGGCGAAGTAGCCAAACACAACTCCCCACACCACGGCGGGACCGGCAGCAAACGCCGCCAGCCCCCGCAAAGCTGCTCGCCGATCCTGCTCGCGCTCGCGAATCGCCAGCATCGCTACCGCCGGGGTTAGCGCCAGCCAGTGTACCGCCACCACCGTCTTGACTACTGAGGCCAGCCCGAGCAACAACCCAGCTACGAAGATGCGCCACCAGATCGTCGCACGTCCGCAAGCTAGTAGCCACCAGGAGGCTACCAGCAGCGCATTCATGTGGATCTCACGATTGCAGCCCTCTCCGGCGATCCCCGGATCACTCGACGCGATGGCGAAGAGCAGCGTCGCGGTCCACGCCGCAGGACGGTTGAACCACCGCCGGGCCAACTCGAAGACGCCAAACATGGAACCGAGCACCAGAACCAGTGCGAAGGTCCGATATACCTCCGGACCTGAACCCCACAGACTGGTGACCCCCGCCAGCAGGACGAAGATCCCGGGCGGCTGGTGGTCCCAGAGATCAACATACAGGCGATCACCGTTCAGCATCTGTTTGGCGAAGTAAGCGTAGTTGCACTCGTCGCTCTCCAGCGGGGCGGGGTAGGCGTGCAGGCGGAAGGCAATGCAGATCAGCCCCGCCACGATCAGCACAACCAGGTCGGCACGGGTGCGTTCGGTGCGGCAGGATTGAACTGGGTCACCCATCTGTTGCCCTGTATCGCGGGTGTCTACGGATGCTCGTGTGCGAAGTTGTCGCGTCCGCCCGATCCTACGGCGACAGTTTGCACGACGCAAACCTGAGCGGGCGACGACCTACGTTGCCTCGGCGAATGGGGCACGTATAATCTGCACCGAATGTAAATCCTGCCGGAGGCTGCTGAAGAGATACCATGCGACGCAAGATCATCGTCTCGATAATCCTCATAGTGGTTTTGTTAACGGGCGGCATCGGCATTTCAGCCGGGTTGGTCCTCACCCGTCCCTCGCCGCCCAGGCGCGATACCGACCGGCCGTCATTGGTGGTTCAGACACTGGTGGTAAACCCCCAAACCGTCGTTGAGACGATCGTGGGCTATGGTACCGCTTGGGCGGATCGTTACGCCCGCCTGTCCGCCCAGGTGTCCGGGGAGATCGTCGAGTTGGACGACTGGGTCAGACCGGGGGCTGCGGTACAGCCGGGTCAGGTGCTCTTGCGTATTGACGAAGCCGATTACCGAAGTCGACTAGAGGGGGCCACGAGCCGTCTGGCCGCCCAGCGTGCCCGCCTGGCGGAGCTTGACGCCGAGGAGGGCAACATCAACCGGCTCATCGCCATCGCCGCCAAGGAACGGGACATCGCTCAGAGCGAGTTCGACCGAGTCGAAGCCCTGTTCGAGGGTGGGGAGTCTCACCCGCGCGAGTACGACGAATACCACCGTGCCCTGCAACGAGCCCGCAGCGCTCTCCAGGTCCATGAGAACCGCAAAACCCGCTTACCGTCGCAGCGGACCCAGCTCGAAGCCGGTTGCGGAGACCGCGAGTCCGACGTCGCCTTGGCCCAGCTCAACCTGGATCGCTGCCGGATCACGGCTCCGTTCGCCGGACGCATCGACCAGGTCGGTGTCGAACTGGGTGAGCGGATTCAGGTCGGCCAGGAGCTACTCGCACTGCTGAATCCGGAGCTGATCGAAGTTCCCATCGAGCT
>JAAEQG010000915.1 GCA_024231775.1 bacterium | reverse complement strand
CCGTGCGAAGAGACCTACTGGTTCTGCCATTCGCCGGCTGTCCAGCAGAAGCTGCGGGATTCCATCCGTCGGGCTGCACAAGGCGAACCCTGTCGCTACGACATGGTAATCCGTGTGGGCGAGGACCGTTCTGCCGTCATTGACTTCTCGCTGAGGCCCCTGCGGGACGAGACCGGGAAGATCACCTACCTGATTCCGTCAGCTACGGACATCACCGAGCGCACGCAGGCTGAAGATCGACTACGCGCGAGCGAGGCGCGCTATCGAGCAATCATCGAGGACCAGACCGAGCTCGTCTGCCGCTGCCTGCCGGACAAGACCCACACCTTCGTGAACGACGCCTACTGTCGCTGCTTTGGCCAAACGTATGAGGAGCTGATTGGTTGTAGCATCATGCCGCTTATCCCCGAGGAGCATCACGCCCGAGTCCTCGCGCATTTTGCGGCACTGTCCAGCGAATGCCCGGTTGCCACGTACGAGCATCGCGTGATCGTCGCCAGTGGAGAGACCCGCTGGCACCAGTGGACCGATCGGGCGATCTTCGATGCGGAGGGTACCATCGTCGAGTACCAATCGGTCGGGCGGGACATCACCGAACGGAGGCAGGTGGAGATCGCCCTACGCAAGAGCGAAGAGCGATTCCGGACCCTCGTGGATGCAGGCAAGGATGCGGTCATCGCCATCGATCGCGAGGGACTGATCACCATCTTCAACCCGGCCGCCGAGAGGATGTTTGGGTGGAGGCGCGCAGAGGTAGCCGGCCAGCCACTGGACCGCCTGATGCCTGATGAGTACAGGGCGCCACACCGGGAGTATGTGCGCGGCTACTTCCACACAGGCAATCCCCGCGGCGCGGTTGGTCAAACACTCGAGCTGTCCGCTATGCGCAAGGGCGGCAGCGCATTCCCCATCGAACTGTCGCTCTCCGTCGGTCAGCATGGGAACGAACCGTTCGCTCTCACCGTGATTCGCGACATCACCGAGCGCAAGCGGGCGGAAGAGGCCCTCCGCGACTCGGAGGAGCGCTACCGCGCCTTGTTCGAGCAGGCTCCTGACGCAGTCGTGTTGATCGACGGCCAGAATGGTGCCCTGCTGGAGTTCAATGATCGGGCTCACGAGAACCTCGGCTACACCCGCGCGGAATTCCAGCATCTTACCCTGGAAGAGATCAGAGCTGGCGAGCTTCCCGAGGGGATCGCCAGCCAGATCGCGCGGATCATGGAAAAGGGGACCGAGACCTTTGACTCCAAACACCGCACCAAGAGTGGTGAGATCCGGGACGTCCGGGTCACCGCCCGGGCGGTGACGGTGCGTGGTAGGGTCCTGTTCCAGAGCGTCTGGTCGGATATCACCGAGCAGAAGCGCTCGGAAGAGGCGCGTCAACGCCAGGCGCTGGTTTTCGGCAACATCTACGACGGCGTGCTCGTGACCGACCTTGAAGGACGGATCACCGACTGGAATCCCGGGGCAGAACGCATGTTCGGCTATTCGCGAGAGGAAGTGCTCGGACGCAGCCCCGAGATCCTCAACCGTCCCCAAGAAGCCGCAGATGTCACCCGTCGCATCCGGGAAGCGGTCAACACCACCGGCCGATGGTCCGGCGAACTGTGCTATGTGCGCAGGGATGGTACGGAAGGTGTCTGCGAGGTGATCCTGGTGCGGCTGGTCGATCTGTACGGACAGCCGGTTGGGAACGTCTCAGTTAACCGCGACGCCACCGAGCGCAAGCGCGCCGAGCAAGCCCTCCGTGAGTCGATGGACGAACTCGCTCGGGTCACCGAAGAGCAACGTCTCCTCCTGACCCACACGCGCGATTTCGTATATCGGCACAACACCGAAGGTGTGTTCACCTACCTGTCTCCGTCGATCGAGCAGATCACCGGGTACACCGTCGAGGAATGGCACACCCACTACACGACCTACATGACCGACCACCCGCTCAACCAGAAGGTCAGAGACTACACTGAGGAGACGCTGCGGACGGGAAGGCCAGGCCCTCCCTACCTGGTCGAGGTCAGGCACAAGAACGGCCATCACATTATGCTTGAGGTGAACGAGCGGCCGTACCACGCCGACGGCGAAGTGGCGGGGATCATCGGCGTTGCCCGGGACGTCACCGAGCGCGTGCGAATCGACCAGGCGTTGCGTGAGAGCGAACGCCGCTTTCGGTTGGTCACCCGAGCCACACGTGATGCCATCTATGACTGGGATATTATCGCCGACCGTTCCTGGCGCAACGAGCGGTACCTGGAGTGGTTCGCCCCCCCGGCGGACACGTCCTACGATTGGTGGGCTTCACGTCTTCATCAGGACGACCGCGCCCGGGTCGAAACCAGCTTGCGCGAGGCCCTTGACAGCCTGGTCGATAACTGGAGCACCGAGTACCGGCTTCTCCGTGCGGATGAGGAGTATGCTCACATACTCGCTCGCGGCTGGATCATGCGCGACCCCACGGGGCGTCCGTTGCGCATGATCGGGGCGATGACGGACATCACCGAGCGCATCAAGGCGGAGGATCTTGCCCGCCGGCGCCAGGCGGAGTTGGCTCGGGTGATGCGGGTCAACACCATGGGGGAAATGGCCGCCGGTCTGGCCCATGAGCTGAATCAGCCCCTCGCCGCCATCGCCAACTACGCCAAGGGGTCCCTGCGCCGAATCGAATGTGAGAGCGTCGCCCTGGTCGATTTGGTCGAGCCCATCAGACGAATCTCCGAGCAGGCGTCCCGGGCGGGGGAGATCATTCGTAGGATCCGGGAGTTCGTCGGGCAGGTCGAACCCCGGCGCTCGGCGGTCGATCTCGGGGAGGTCATCCGGGAGGTAACGAGCCTAGCCGAGTATGAAGCCCGGACCCGGTCCATCCACATCGAGCTGGAGCTGGCGGCAGGCCTGCCACCGGCGTACGCCGATCGAATCCAGGTGCAGCAAGTGGTGCTCAACCTGGTCAGAAACGCTCTGGAGGCTTCTGGGGGACTACCGAACGCCGACCAGGCCGTCACAATCGCCACCGAGTTGAGTGATTGTGGTGGACTGCTGGTGGCGGTCCGTGACCAAGGAGCAGGAATCGACCCGGACCATGCCGACCAGATCTTCGAGCCGTTCTTCACCTCGCGGAAGACGGGAATGGGCATGGGCCTGGCGATCTGCCGGTCCATAGTCTCAGGCCACGGGGGGCGTATTTGGGCGACACCGAATCCTGGGGGAGGTACGATCCTGAGTTTCACGCTTCCAACGGCCTCAGAGCCGGAAGCGGGCCAACGCCAGCCCGCGAGTCCGTAAACCCATATCAGGGAAAACCCCAATGCGGCGTCAGGGGGAACGCAGGTATGATTCCGGTATGGGCGTGTTCGGGAGACGTTGCGGTGATGTCTGAGAAGCCAACTGTGGTTGTCGTTGATGACGATGCCGCCGTGCGCGAATCTCTGCGCTGGTTGATCGAGGCGAACGGGCTGAGCGTTGACACCCATGCCTCAGCGGAGGAGTTTCTGGAGCATCTCGACTCCGCCCGGCCCGGATGCTTGCTTGTCGACGTGCGTATGCCCGGGATGGACGGACTAACCCTCCAGCAGCAGCTGCGCGAACGCCGCATCGGACTTCCCGTGATCATCATTACGGGGCACGCCGACGTGCCCATGGCGATCAAGGCAATGAAAGCTGACGCCGTGGACTTCGTGGAGAAGCCGTTCGACGATGATGCCCTGCTCGATGCCATTCGCCGGGCCATAGACGTAGATCGGACGGAGCGGACCCGCGCGGAAGAACGGGCCAACGCCCTGGTGCGGATCAGCCGCCTTAGCCCTCGTGAGCGTCAAGTTCTCGAACTCGTAGCCCAAGGGCGGTCAAACCGGGAAGCGGCTGAAAGCCTGGGCATCGCCGAGAAGACCCTCGAGGTGCATCGGGCGAATGTCAGGCGAAAACTGGAGGTGAGCACGCTCGCAGACCTGGTCCGCATGGCGATGTGTGCCGGCCTGTGACCTCGGTGGGACTACGAATCCTCCTGGGCTGACGCGGGCATAGGAATCGCCCCCGGCGACACGTCGATCAGCACCAACTGCCGGTCAGCCCGCTCGAAGCGCCAGAGGGTGGAAAACCCCTCGATCAGCCCCAACTCCAGAAGCTCGTTCTCTCGCGCCAAGCAGAATCGAGCTCCCTCTGACCGGATCTGACTCGGCCCGGTCACCTCACGCAGGAACTGAAACCGCCGGCGGCTGTAGAAGTCCACGTCGGGCAGTTCGTGACGCCCGAGCACGGTGATCACCTTTCCATCGGGCACGATCTGATCGATCCTCGCCGCCACAGCCCGCATCGAATCCGACTGGACCCGCAAAGGCCAGACCACGGTCAGCAGCACCGGCTTGAGGGCGCACAGCACAATCAGCAGCCCAATCAGGCGGCGCGGGTGCTTCGATGACGCCGGACCGAGGAACTCCAGAGCGGCAGCCCCGCCCGCCGCCAGCCCAGCGGTCAACCACGGCACGATCGTCGCGGGCGCGAGGTACGCCGCGCCGGTGTCTGGTAAGAACACCGCCAGAGCAGCCATCACCAGGGCTGCAGCACCGGCGACGCCCAGAACGGAGTACACGCCACGCCACGCCAGCTCGACCTTCCCCACCGATCCAGCGAGCGATCGGCTGCGTTCCACGCGGTACAGCACCCACCCGGCTAGCAGGAAAACAGGCCCGAAGTGGGCCAGAGCGTAACGAGGCGCCTTCGCCGGGGCTACGATGTCGAACACCAGGTTCGGAACCAGCCAGCACATGAGGAATTCGGCGAACGGGTCGGCGGTCAGGTATGCCCACCAACGCCCCAGACAGGTTCTTACGCTGCCCCGGGTGGACAGGCCACCTTCGGCGACACCGGTCACCCCGCGGCGCAGTCCGGCGATGACGAACAGCGAAGCGGGCAAGGTCATCACCGCGATCGCCGGCCCATACCACAGCACCGAGGCCATCGCTGCGGGTTTGTATGGAATCAGGCGGCTGACCAACTCGCGCCCGGCGGCTCGCGCGACCGTGTTCCCGCCGGAGAACGCGGACAGCGACGAGGTCCACCAAAGCAGCAGGCCCAGACACACCACCAGCCCGGCGAGGTGACCTGGGTTTCTCAGCCAGCGCCAGTCTCTCTTGACTACTCCCCAGGCCAGGAGCATCAACCAGAGGAAGATGAGCGCGTGTGGCCCCTTCCAGAACGAGGCTGCGGTCGCCGCGGCGTAGACGGCCAGCCACCAGACCGCCGAGCGGGCGCCACGACTTCGCAGCGCAGGCCACGCCAGCAGGTTGGTCAGCGTCGAGAGCAGGGCGAAGCCCATGTCCAACTCGGCCCGCATACCATAGTCGATGACCGTGACGTTGAAGGCTCCCAGGCAGGCTGCCGCCAGGCCCGCTCGCCGGCCGATCCACAGCTCGCCTGCCAGGTAGAGCGCTAGCAGAAACAGGGTTGCACCGACCGCGGCAGGAATCCGGGCGATCCCCTCATCGAACCTTCCGACTGCCCGGGCGACGAGCGTCGTCGTCCAGGCGTACAGCGGCGGTTTCTTGAGGTAGGGGGCTTCGTGGACGGTAGGCATGGTCAGACCGGGTCGCTCCAGCATCTCCGTGACCACGATCGCCCGCAGGCCCTCCGTCTTGATGAAGTCGAAGCGGTTCAGGCCGACGAAGAAGACACCTGCGCACACCGCAGCCAGGACCGACAGCTCCAGGGCTACACGCCCACCGAGCCGCCGAGCGTGTTCCGGGGCACCTGGGGAACGGGGTTCCATTGAGCGGCTGGCCTCCCTTGCTGGTCTGGTCCTCGACGCAGCCGCCATTGTATGAAGGTGTGCGCCAGTCGCCAGATGCCCGCCGGCTGGGAGAATCCGCCATGGGGTGCATCCCGAAGAAGGTGGCAATAACTGGCGAGGGTGACATGGGCAAGCAGCAGCTTGCCCGTTGGAATCGTCCAACACGGCAAACAAGTTCGCCCATGTCACCCTGATTGGGATGCGCCCGCCGCCGCGGCTGCTATGGCTGGGGCGAAGCGCTGACGACTTCGCTGGAGGTTGCTTCGGTCACCTCGGTGAATTCCGCACGGTCCTGGACGATCTCCACCCGGGTCGCGGTATTCTTCTCTACGTCGATGATGTACATCTGCCCCTCCACCATCCCAATCCGTTTGCTGGACGTTTCGAGGGTCTCGTTTGCGACAACGGCGAGACAGCCGATGTTCGCGCAGGCCAAGCACGCGACTACCAGAATGAGCATCCACTTGCGCATTTCATCACTCCTCTTGTTAACGTTCACAGTGCCGTAAGTGTGGCGACTCGACCGCACTCGCCGCCGATACGCAAGACACGGCGGGAGGTGCCGCGGTTAGCGGACTTCGTCAAGTCAAACTCAGGCCGCGGGGCGCAGTCTGCCGATAGAAACTATGGACCGGACGACCACCGCCGCGCGAGACCAACAAGCCGGGACGGAACCAAACGGTGGCAGCCGGGCCGGGCGACACCTTCGCGACAACCGAGCGGGAGAGCTGGCGAAGCGGTCAGGATCAGTCGTCCCTGAGTTGGGCGACGTTGGCGGGGAGGGAGAAACCGACGGAACTGGATCTAATTGGGCTCGCGGCAAGGAGTTAGGGCGCGCGGCGTCCAACTGGTGCTCTGGGGTCGTTTTTTCGAGCCAATGCCGGCCTGTGAGATACTCGGCTGATGGATGATAACATCCTTTTTTTCACAAAGTTATGGCCGATGCGCTTGATTCTTCACGAGGGGCTTGGTAGACTGGGTATGTTCACGGTGTCCTCCGGAATCCGGCCCTTACGTTCGGTGTCTCGCGGGCTGCATCACGACCTTGCAGGTGCCCTTGACCGGGTGCTTGAGGGGGGTGCTGGCTGACGATCAGCCTCGGCAGTGCGCTGGCGCCTGCGAAGCCATGGCCAGGGCGGGTACCGGGAGTGGATTCGTTGCCTTGAGCGGGCTAAAATGATAATTGTGGGGGGTTCTCCGCATCTTACGGCGATCTGGACCAGGTCTTGATCGCGAAGCTCGGTGACCCCTTCGACATAACAACTGATTTGGACCTTCCACTCGCTGCGGCACCCTTTGACCGCGCCAATACTTTCGGGGTGCCGCACGCCTTTTTTACTGCTCCGAACTCAAAGCACGAAGGTTTGGAGTCCGCAGTTGCGGGCCGAGCAGCCATGACAACTGGGTGGCGGTATCGCTCAGGCTGGAGATCGGCCGCGTGTGCGTTGCTGCGGTGGGTGACGTGCTGAGCACGTTTTTCGGTGTCGTCCTAGACGGGACCGATTGGTTGGGCAAGGCGGTCACCCCGGAGATCGCCGCCGCCGTGGGTCCTTGGGCCCCGCGAGTTCGTTACCCGTCCGAGTCTCCGCACATCGCTGTCTCGAAGCTCCTCAACGACGCTCCCACGCAGACGATTCGGAATGCCCTCGACATTCTGGACCAACGTTGGCGGACCCACGCGGCGCTGCCGGCGGAACGCCCGATAAGTTACTGCACTGCGGCTGATCGTACGCCCCCCTTGGGTGTGCCTTTGCATGGTGGTACACTAGGTTGATTCGCAATCGGAACAGGTACAAGCGGGAAGGGGCATCATCTCGTGCAGAAGACACAGCTCCCACGAAACCTCAGCATGCGCCGCCATCTGGGGGCGTTGCGTGGCTCTTCGTTGCCGGTTGGACCTGCTGTTTCGGGGGCGAATCCCGTAGTGCCGTGCCTTGAAGCGCCACGGACTTCGCGACAATCCCGCAAAGGACAGGAGCAACCGATGAGATACTTCGCCCTTCTCGGAGTGGTACTGGCCGTGGCTACAACCTCGGCACCTGTGAGGGCGGACACCCTGGACGTGACTGTCGTCACGGGGCGGGACGATCTGGTGTTCTCCCGGATCGGTGATTATGACCTCGTCGAAATTGCGGTGGATAGAGGTTCGCTGGAGGGTGTTCCCGGTGAGCCTTGGCTGGCGACGCGTGACATTCACGTGCTGCTTCCGCCGGGAAGCCGGGCGGCTTCGGTCACCGTTACGGTGGACTCGAAGCTGGATCTGCCGGGGACGTATACGATCTACCCTGCCCAGCGTCCGGTTCGGCTGTCCGATCCGGGGCCGCACCCCTTCGCAGCGCCGGATCCGGGTGTCTATGCCCAGGCGACCCCGCTGCGCACCCAGGTGGCTGCCCTGGTTGATACGGTCATCGTCCGGGGCTACCACGTGGCGGTGGTCCGGGTTCATCCGTTGGACTACGTTCCCGCCGCGGGGCGGCTCGTGCTGCGCCGGGTGATTCACCTCAGCCTGGAACTGGAGACCGGCGCTTCGGCGCGGGCAGCGTCCTCCGCTGAAGCGGTACGCTACCGGGTCCCCGAGCCCCTCTTCGAGCGATGGGTCACCGAGGACGTGGTCAATCCCCATGACCTGCCGACCCTGGGGTACGAGCTTGCGGGGATCCGCTCCCCCACGGACCCGGACGACGTGAAGTACCTGCTCATCGGCGCCACGTCGATGTTCGACGAGTTTCAGCCGCTGCTCGACTGGAAGACCCGTAAGGGGGTGCCCGCGGAGGCGGTGGATGTCTCCTGGATCTATGCGAATTACGCGGGAGAGGATAACCAGGAGAGAATCAAGGCCTGCATCAAGGACTACGTGGAGAACAAAGGCACGGTGTGGGTGGTCCTCGCCGGTGACAACACGATCGTACCGGACCGCGACTGCTTCGGGGATGTCAACAACGGCGATACCACGGACACGACCATACCCACAGACCTGTACTACGCGGGTCTGGATGACATGGACTGGGACGACAACGACAACGGCGTAGCCGCCCAGCTCGGGACCGACTCGATCGACATGGGACCGGACGTGTTCGTCGGTCGCCTGCCCGTGCGGACCGCGGCCCACGCCACCGCGATCGTCGCCAAGACGCTCCAATACGAGAAGAACCCGCTGACCTCCGGATTCGCCGAGAAGATGCTGCTGTCGGGCGTGACCCTGTGGGATTGGGGCGACGCCGAGGGGAAGTCCGAAGGCATGTACGTCGATTGGATCGATCCGTATTGGACCCCGGTTCGCTATCGCTTTTATGACTCCAATACGGATTTTCCCGGCGGATCTTCCTACCAGGTGACCGACACCCACGTTAACGACCAACTGGCCAACGGTTTCAATCTCTTCCACATGGCCACGCACGGCGACCAGACCATCTGGAGCATGGAGAGCGGGTCCTACTCGTCCTTTGATGCTTCGAACGCCAGCAACGCCGACAGGTATACCAACGTCGTCACGCTGGCGTGCATCACCAATGCATTCGAGAACAGTTTCGGGGGATCGGATCCTTGCCTGAGCGAAGCCTTTATCCGCAACCCCGATGGCGGGGCGGTCACGTACATCGGCGGCAGCCGGTACGGTTGGGGATATTCCGGGACCCACGCCCACGGGGCTTCGCTCAAGTACGACCGCATGTTCTATGAGTTCCTCCTCACCGGCGAGCCGCACGGTTATGCCCAGCAGGTGGGCGCCGTCTACACGCGTATGAAGGAATACTGGATCGGCAGTAGCGGAAGCTATGGGGCTATGCGTTGGTGTCAGTTCTCCGTAAATCTGATGGGCGATCCTGAGCTGCCTCTCTACACGCTCGATCCTTCCGCGCTAAGCCCGGTCTTCCCTACAGATACCCACATTGGACCGCAGATATTCCTCGTACAGACGGCGGTGGCGGACGCCCAGGTTTGCCTCTCGCAGGACGGCGTCGTTTACACCTACGGCAAGGCTGACGAGGCGGGAGACTATCAAGCGACTATCTACCCGACTACGGGGACTCTGTATGTAACGGTAACGGCGCCGAACCGTATACCTTTCGAGGGAACCACGAACTGCACGGGCATGGCCGACTGCAACAATAACACCGTAGCCGACCATCTGGACGTCTCCGGAGGAACCAGCCTGGACTGCAACAGTGATTTCATCCCGGACGAATGCCAGCTCGCGGGCAACGACTGCAACGCCAATAACATTCCCGACGACTGCGACATCGCGGGCGGCACCAGCGCCGACTGCCAGCCGAATCAGGTCCCCGACGATTGCGACATCGCCGGCAGCACGAGCGCCGACTGCCAGCCGAATCAAGTCCCCGACGACTGTGAGCTGTCCGTCAACGACTGTAACACCAACACGATTCCGGACGACTGCGAGCTTGCGGGCAACGACTGCAACACCAACGGACGCCCGGACGAATGCGACGTCGTCCGTTGCATGAGCTTGTGGGATGGATTCCAGCCCAACCCGCCGTTCAGCCGCAACGTTCTAGCGGGCACTGTCGACTATCTGCCTAACCCGGCGGGCGACGACATCTTCTGGGAGAACCCGAGCGGCACGGCGATCATTGATACGCGCGGCTGCCAGAGCGGGCTGAGCTCCGACCTGGCGGTCAGAGTGGACGTGGACGACCAGTTGCCGGACCCGCGCGATGGATACGTGCTCAGCGAGTACTTCCAGACCGAGGACGGCGCTCCCGCCGCCGCCGAGCTTGTCTACGGTTTGTCCTTCAACATGAAGATCGGCCTGGGCATTGATTCCAACTGGGACTGGGAGTTCATCCTCTACGATGCGGTCAGTGGCGCACCGGTCGTTCAACTGGAGTTTGTCTCCGCCGCTTCGACGATGGTTCAGCCCCAGGACCGTGGTTATATCCTGGTCAAGAACCCGACGTGGCCGAGCGGTCCCGAGTTCATAAATACCGGCGCCCCCATCTACCTGGATGTGTGTTGCAGTCTCGAGGTGGTGTTAGATAACCTGAACGATACCGTGACAGTGAGCATTGACGGAGAGCCACTGGTGGTGACCACGCCCCTGATGACCAGCGCCGAGCGGATGGATTACTTCCGCCTGCATCCCGCAGCCAACGGTGCGTCCAGCTCCAGCAGCACGAACGTCAAACTGGATGGGTTCGATTACTGTGTGACCGGCCAAGGCGTTCCGCCGGCGGCGATTCCAGACTGTAACACTAATGGCGTCCTGGACGAGTGCGACATCGCCGACGGCACTGACGTCGACTGCAACGGCAACCTGATTCCGGACGAGTGCGATGCCATCGGAGCGGGAGACTTCGATGCGGACGGCGATGTTGACCTCGAGGACTATGCCGCTCTGGCGGACTGCATAGCCGGTCCCGGCGTGCTGCCCGATCCGACTGCGCCTGAGTGCGCCGACGTATGTCTAGACGCCTTCGACTCCGAATACGACCTGGACCTGGACCTCGCCGACCTGGCTGAGTTCCAGGCGAGTGTCACCGTAGACTGACCCGGACACGAAGGGTCGCGCCGCCGGCGCAGAATAGTTCACCGACCGTCCTGCGGCGGCCAGAAGACGTAGTCGTCGGATTCGGATTGGCTGGTGACTTGGTCGTCCCAGCGGGGAGCGTGAATCCCGCCGTCGTCAGTAGCGTTCTCCGACAGCGAATATATGGTGGGGCCTGAGTCGCCGAGGCGGTAGCCGAAGTCGCGACCGGTGAAGGGATCGGTGCGCATCACCGGTCCATACTCGTCGGGCAACTCGTCGAGCGAGGCAGGCCAGCGACCGCGCTGAGCTTCAAACAGGTGTGCGGCGTAGGTGAGCTGTGTCGCCCGCTGCGAAGCTTCATACCGTGCGCGGATCTTATGCATACGACTGAGTGCCGGCAGTAGCGTCTCGGTCAGCATGTTGGTGTGGACGTATCGCTCGGCGGAGGCATCCAGATCCGCGGCGCGCACCTCCGGATAGCCGATCCGCATTTGTTCCGTCAGATCCCGGCAGTATCCGTCGAAGGCATCGATTGCATCGTAGGCGTCGTCTCGGTTCATCTCCATGATGGGGTCGATCTGCTCCGGGTCGGGGGACTCTCCGCCGACCAGCCCGGCAAGCACGCGTGCCGCTTGCGGGTCAGGCCGATCCGGGTCCGCCCCGCCGAATACATACTGCACGGTCTGCATCTCCACCGCGTGCTCGCCCTGCATGTAACGGGCTGGGTCCGTGTCGTCGTGGTCGAGCTGTTGAAGCAGCTCCAGCGCCTGGCTCATCTGGCGCTCATCAAAGATCTCGTGCTTCAACGCCCACCGGGCGTTCTTCTGCACCAGGCTGCGTTCGGCGGCGGCGACGAGATTCTCGATGATCGTGTACCCGGAGCCCACGTGGTTGGCGTTGCGCAAGACCGTCTCGAAGGCGTCGAGCATGCCCTCGGCGGAGACTTGGCCATCCTCGGTTCGCCAGGCATCAGCCAAGGTTGCCTTGGCCAGATTGCGATGCGACGATAAGTGGGGCAGAAGCATCTCGAACAGCATCGGTTCTTCGTCGGGTGTCTCCACCAGCCGCTCATCGCCGAACTCCAGAGGAACGCTGTAGTCCTCATGCCGGCTGGCTTGGCGGTATTGATTCAGCAGATCCTGGGCTGCATCGCTCGAGGCTGCCCACTCGGGGTGCGCCGTCGGGGACCACGGCCCCGGTGGGAGGTCATGGGCACGGTCGCTGAACATGTTGACCAGCTCAGGCCAAACCGGACCGCTGCCCGGTGGGTCCCACGGGACGGGCATGAATTCCATGTATGCGTCGTAGGCATTATCTTCCACGTCCTCGACCACGTGCTCCCGGAACCAGCCCACGTAGTCCACATGATCGTCCAGGTCAGCTCGAGGTGCGAAGCCGTACGGGTCGTCGAGGGCCTCTCCGGCGATCCCGTCGGACGTCAGTGGGGTGTCAGCGCTTCCCGGTTCAGCCTCCGCCGTGGCCCCGGACATCCGCGCAGCTTGGCTGGAGGGCAGGCTGGGTGAGTCGACGTCGCCTGGACGGCTGGGTGCACCTAAGCGCGAGGATGACTGCGTTTCGGCTGAGGGCGTCCCTTCTGGACTCGGCATCCCGAGATCGCCCGAAGCCACTGGGACGGTAGCCAGGGAGCTCAGATCCGCCTCGCCGATCAGTATGAAATCCTCCTCGTCGGGGGGAGGGACCAGGCTGTACTCGGCGAGTTCCTCGTACCACGCGTCGTGTTGATCCGCTGGTGCGCCGGGGCCGGTCGAAGCCGGCTGGGTGACGAACGCCTCCGCGTTCCCCTCGGACGGAAGAGCGCGCTCGCGGTCTGGGGCGGTGCAGTAGATCATCAGGTATGACCCGTCCCGGAGCCTGGTGACCGCCGGATCCCAGGCGGCGGGAATACGCAGGCCCGGTTCGGTCTGCCAACGGCGCCCATCCGCCGACGACGCGGAACGCACGCCCTCGCCAGACGAAACATAGGCACGCAAGCCGGTGCCGATCTGGACCACGCTGCCAACGAAGACCGCATCCTGGGTTCGTGCTGGGGAGGTTGGGGTGAATCGGCGACCGTCGCGCGATACGGCATGTCGGGTGACGGCGGGCTTGGCTTGCTCTTTTTGTGCAGGACCAGTCAGTTCAGCGGTGTAGAGATGGACGCGGTCTCGGACACGGACCATCGTGGGGTGCCGGCCCGGGCCGCTGCCCAAGCGATGTTTCACGGTCGGGTCGGATCGGAAGCGGAGCCCGTCGTGGGTGTACGCACTGCGAAGGATCGCCTCGGCGGTTCGACCGGGCGGACCGCCCGACTTCGGACGGCTTGGCGAGGGTGTGTCGACGTAGTAAAGACGCGTCCCCTCTCCCTCAGCCTCCAGCAGGGCGACACGTCCACCCAAGATGAACGGGGCTCGCGGGGTGTCGAGTCGGACCGGTTTGATGGGCGTCCAGGACCGACCCTCGTCCTTGGACCGCGATCCAGCCAGCACGCTACCCTTCGGACGCTCCGGCCCCACGGCGTAGTCAAACAACGCCAGGAGCGAGCCATCCGGAAGGCGGGCAACCGCAGGGGCTGCCGCATGAGCGACGAAGCGCTCCCCGCGTTCGGCAAACGACAGTCCGTCCTTGGAGAAGGCGATCCACAGGGTAGTGTCCGCCACGGGGGTGTCGAAGCTGACCGGTGTCTTTCGGCCTTCAGCAGCGACGGCTGGGCGAACGTCAGTCAACCACATCCCCGCCAGCCCAATCAGGGCGATACCCGTGCGGTAGTGAGCTCCCATGGGTCGTCCCTCGCAGAATCGCCCGTGCATGGGGCTGAGATCGTACGAGGCAGACGCCCCGCCCCGCTGATGGAGCTTTGGCGCTCGGAGGGCGGTTCTTACCGGATTTTTGGCGTTCTGGGGGTGTGGGCCATACCGGGCGAGCTATCGCCGAAAATCGATCAAACACTGCTCTAGCATGCTGCGGTCCACGCTCGACTCAGCCCCCTCAAGGGCTTCGCGCACGAGCTTGACCGCCTCTTCCGTCTTGCCCAGCCGGTGGAGGACACGGGCCAACGTATCGATGATGCCGGCGTCTTTCCCACCAGCCAGATCGAGGGCTTTGCGGGCCTGTTGGAGGTTGGCTTCGGTGGGTTTTCCGGTTTCATACGCCATCCAGGCGAGGGCGTTGTACATGCTGGCGGATCCGTCAGCCTTCAGCAGGCCGCGGGCCAGGGAGTCCGCCTCGCCGTTGCGTCCCAGGGCGACCAGCACCTTGTACAGCTCCAGGGCGCTGCCCAGCGACTGCTGCCAACCCATCATTTGGGGATTGACATAGTCCGGCCCGGAAGCTGAATCTTCGGAGGGCTTGGACGCGAGGGTTGCAGTCAAACCGGTGATCGTGGCGGCGACATCAATGTGCTTGGAGATGTCTTCATACCTCCCCGCAGAGATCAGGGCGGGTCTCCAGAGGGTGGTTACCCGCTCGAGATAGCGGTGGTCGAGCTGGGACTTCAACAATCGGTCGTAGACGTTCAGAACCTCATCCGTCTCCCCCATGTTGAGATGCACGGCGGAGAACGAGGCGATCTGAGTGTTGGTTGCTTTACCCTCGATCACCGCGGAGCGCGCTGCGGCGTAGAGCTTCTCCAGCATCGCGCTCGCCTCCTCCGAGGTCTGCGCCACCGACTGAACCTGCATCACCACGGCGCGGACCATTCCCGCAGCCGTCAGATCCAGATCCGACCGCTCCAGGATTGCCTGGCAGCGCTGCAAAGCTTCCATGGGCTTGCCTCGCGCCGCCAGCGCCTCCGCCAGCATCGCGTTGAGCATCGGGTCGTCCGGGGTACGCAACAACGCCTCGCGCAGCAGGGTCAGCGTATCGCGGCCAGCCAGGACGCTCTCCGCCAACTTCAGAAAGCCGGTCGCGTCGATGTACGTCACCACGACTTCCGCGATCTTACCGTCCGGCTTGAGGAACATCAGGGTCGGGAACCCCGAAACATGGTACTTCTTGGCCAGCTGCTCGTGCTTCTCCGCGTCGATCTTGACGGCGACCACCTTCTTGGAGAGGAAGTCGACGACCTTGGCGTCCTTGAACGTGGTCGCGTCCAGCATCTTGCAGGGCATGCACCAGGTGGCATAGAAATCGACGAAGACCAACTT
>JAAEQG010000914.1 GCA_024231775.1 bacterium | reverse complement strand
GTATCCGCCGCGCTCGTTGGCCTGTTCGACGGCCAGTTGGCATCCGTGCATCATGGCGATGCCCAGCGCCTCTTCGTGACTCCTGCCACCGGTAGCTACTGACACCGTGGACTCGATCGGCCCGAGGAATCCGATCTTGACAGAGTCGAGGTCGGTGGGTTCGGGAATCGCCCGGCCCGGTCCGGTGTACTCCATCTGTTCGAGGAAGTGCTCTTTGAACGGAGTTACGTGACGAAAAGGCTCGACGTCTGTCGCGGAGAAGGCGTAGTTGTGGTCCCGTTTGAGTGTAAGCTCCGGAACCTCGTACGGCCCGACGTCGATCGCCTCGATTAGCCGATCCTCATCCGTCTGGTTCTTGTCGTCGGCTGCCCGTTCGTCCGCGAGGGAGGATGACAACATCATGCCACAGAGAACCCACACGCCGAACAGCAGCGCAGGGTAAGGCCGCCAACGTGTTGTATCAGCCGGCGCTTCGCAGACTGCTAAGTCGACGGGCGTGCGGGTGGCTGCACCTACGCCCGCGACGCTATGCTGCACTGAAGATCCGACGGTCCGCTTTGACGATTCACGTGTGTCCATCTTCTCAGCCTCCTTCGTCGATACCTCTTGTGCTCGCCAGAGCGGCATGAAAGTTCATTGAACCCCACATGAGCAGTGAGGGTGCTCCTCCAAGCGCCCGTGGTGGAGTCCTGTAGCGGCTCGCGTACCAGCAAGGCTGGCGGATCGAGTACCTGAGAGCCGTTCCAGGAAACAGGCGTCCAGCGTTACTCTTCGATCGGTGTGATGCCTCTTGAGTCCCCGAAGGGGGCGCAGGAATAAAGCCCAGGGTGAGCGCAGCGAGCCCTGGGTTGCGGTGCCCAGAAACAGCCGAGCCCCCGAAGGGGGGCGAAGGAACTCTACGCCAAGAGATACCGCTCATCGAACTCAACTCCGTGGGCTCGCAATAATCTGGCGAACTCCTCCTCGAATGACGTCGTCTTGTGGTGCTCCTCCTGGTTCAAAACGTATCCGCGCACCTTGTCCAGTTGCGATGCGCTGACGGTGAACGCACCGTATCCATCCTGCCAGGCGAACTTCTCGAGCGCGGGAAACGTCTTGTGAATCCAACCGGATGAATTCGACTTGACCGCGCACAGCACAGCCGAGACAGCCCGGTCCTGGCGCAGACGCACGAGTGCGTGCAAGTGGTCCGGCGTGCCGCCGATGGCCAGGGGAATCCCGCCTTCGCCGCGAATCACCCCGCCCAGGTATTCGTGGATGCGCGGGCGGACTTGGTCGGCGAGCCAAGGTCGACGTTCTTTGGTGCCGAACACCAGATGGTAGAGCAGATTGCAGTACGACTGAGCCATGGGTTCACCCTGTGGTGCTGACGTTTCCTTCGCCCCCTTTGGGGGCTCTCTTCATGGGCGACCGGGTTATCCCAGGGCTCGCTGCGCTCACCCTGGGCTTTATTCCTTCGCCCCCTTTGGGGGCTCTCTGCTTGGGCGACTCGTTCCTTCGGCGACTCGTTCCTTCGGCGACTTGCTCCTTTGGTGGATCGCCTCTTGGGCGACTCGATTCATCTGGGGGCTGATCTTGCTTTGTTTGGCTTCAGCGGGGGCGATGCTGGCAGGGGCTGGTCGCAAGCCGGCGTAGTATCCCTCGCCGCGGGCGTGGCCTAGGCCCTTGGACGTTCCCACCCATACGTCATTCCCGTCGAACTCCGTCCAGAGCACGTAGTTGTGCGGAAGACTGGGGGGGGTCTTGAGTGTCGCGATCACCTCGGTGCCCCTCTGGACAAGAGCGGTGCCCTGGTGGGCTTGGTGGTCGTTGGTGTATACCACCCACGTGTCGCTGGCGAAGTCCATCAAGGCGCCGAGTCCCTTGTCAGTGGCGAACCAGGCTTCGTTGGCGCTACGACCCTTGACGGCGTTGTTGAAGTCGCTGGGCAGACCGCAGTCGTGGGCGAAGTACCCGCGCCAGTGGCGACCGTCGTAGCGCGACGCGCCGAAATACGTGGTGACCCAGAGCGTCTTCTCGACGTAGCTTACGCCAGTGGTAATGACGTGGACGATCCCGTCATCCCGATACAGGTCTATCTCCATCTCGCCATCGGGGTCGAGGTAGTCCTTCCACGTTCCCCGCTCGATGTCGTATTCGAGCACCCCGCTGCCCCACACTCCCAGGTAGACCAGGCCGTCGGCGTAGCAGCAACCGTAGTTCCAGATTTCCTCCATTGGTGAGTTCTTCTCGGTGAAGATGGACCACTCGCCGGTGATGGTGTTGTAGCGGCTGGCGCCGGCGGTGGTCGCAGCCCAGATGTTGTCGTCCTGCACACAGACGCCGTAGACCACGTCATTGACCAGTCCGCTGTTGAGTTGATGCCAGTGGTCAAAGCGTCCGCCACTGAAGCGGGCCAGCCCACCTCCGAACAACCCCAGCCATACCTCGCCGGTCTTTGGACTTACGTCGATCGCGGAGACTACGCGCCAGGGCAGCCCTTCTTTCTCCCCCCAGGAACGCACGGTGCGCGTCCGCTTGTCCAGACAGGCAAGCCCGCCCTCGGTCCCGATCCAGACGTTGTGGCCATCGACTCGCACCGCGAAGACGTGATCGTTGGGCAGGCCTTCCTCGGTGGAGAACTGCTGCCACTGCGTGTAGACGTAGGGCATGTCGGGAGAATCAGTGCGCCCAGTTGCCTTGTCCGCCCATGCAGTTGATGAGATACAGGCAAGCAACGCTATGAATGAAGCCGTGGTCCAGTGTGGCGTCACCCCTTGTGGGCGACGAGGGACGCGTGTTGGAGAACGTCCGTGCGGACTGAAGTTCGCGGTTCGTTGAGTTGGGTGGCTGCACATCGTACCGTCTCCGAAGCGGTCGTCAGAGCGTTTTGAGATACTCGATCAGGTCGTTCAACTGGTCCTTGGTCATATCGTTGGTCACCCCGTGGCGATCGTCGGGATTGTAGCGGGTCCAGATCTCCTCGAGGGTCTCGGCGATGCCGTTGTGCATGTACGGAGCCGAGTCGTAGATGTTACTCAGGTGAGGAACGTCGAACTCGGACTCGCGATCCAGGGTCATCTGCGAGCCCACGTCGCGCCGCGTACGGTCGGTGAAGAGCGGTGGAAAGTGGCAGGTTACGCAGCGGTTGTCCTCGGGGATCTCCTGTCCGTCGTTGGCTATCTTGCGCTCGAAGACCGCCTTGCCGCGGCGCTGGGCCGGAGTCAGACGACCGCCCAGGGCGCGATGTCGGTTCGGCGGGCGCGGTATCGTACAAATGTAATTGTCGAGCGCGGACAGCTCCTCAGGGGTGAACGGATCAATCCGGGTGAAGAACACCGCCAGCCGCGGACCGCACTGCCGCTGTAAGCTCGGGTTGGTACCCTCCCATTTGAATGGGGCGGTGTCGAGGATGCCGCGCAAAGTGCGGTTGTCCACCGGGCTGACGCCGAGCCCGTCCGGTTCGATGTCGTAAGTCAGACCGTCCACGTGACCGTCCGGATGGCAGGAATGGCAGGAGAACTGACGACGGAAGGTGACGTCCGCGCTGTGGAACATGCGTTCGCCGTAGCGGACCTTGGTAATCACCTTCGGTCCGCCCAGGTCGATGCGTGCCACGGCGTCCAGCTTGACCATGTCGATGACGGTGACCGAATCGTCCAGTGCGTTGGCTACGTAGGCCGTCCGGCCATCGGGCGAAAACAGCACCCCGCGGGGGCTGTTGTGCGTGCGGATGTGCTTGATGACGAATTCGGTGGGTTTGCCCAGGTGATTGGGGAACACATGCTCGCGCTCGTAGGGTGAGGCGGTTTCGAGCATCGAGATGAGCTTCTCGAGGTCGAGGACCGCTACGCGATCCGATCCGCTGCTGGTGACCAGGGCATACCTTCCGTCCGGACTGATGGCTACGTCGGCGGCGTCCGGGAAGCAGCGATGCGGTTCATCAAGGAGCACTTGGTCGGCTCGTCCGTTCCGCCAGATCACGCCCAGACCGTTGGTGATGGTCCAGCCCTGGAGCAGCCGAGTCATGGGTACCAGGTTCTTGGTGCGATTCAGGGTGACCAGCGCAAACTCGCCGCGGGGATGCCAGGCGATTCCCTGGAGGAGGTTGGCACCGGGGAGCACCACCCGGTCTTCCACCACCGCCCGCTCGGGGTCAATGATGGTTACCTCCGACATCGAGGGCGTGCGGAAGGGGACGAAGCGGGAGAGGGTGTTGGTGGCAGCCAGGTGTTTGCCGTCCGGGCTGAGCGCCAGAGACCAGGGGTTGCGACTGGCAGCCAGACGTTTCGTCTCGGTCAGGGTCTCGGCGTCAATGACCGAGATGCTGTCCACTGACGTGTTCAACACATAGATGTGCTTGCCCGCCCGGTCAGTGAGCACGCCGTGGGGTTCATCGCCGACCGGAATGGTGCGTAACACGCGGCGGGTCTGTGTATCGAGTATCGCCAAGCTGTCGTCCAGACGATTCGTCACGTATGCACGGGATCCGTCCGGGCTGAAGGCGACGTCCGTTGGCTGACCTCCGGTCTCGACCTCCCCGACGACACTACGCCGCGCGACGTCCACGATGATAACGGTGTTCGAGGCTTCGCACGCGATGTACAGTTCGGTCCCGTCCGGGGTGAGCGAGAGATTGAGCGGGGTCTTGTACCGCACGGCGTCAGCTTCGCCGTTCGCGACAGGAAGGCGCGTGGGATGGGCGATCTCCTGGAGCGCGGCGGCGTAGTCGAACGGTTTGCCGTGGGCGTCTTGGTGGCAGCTCATGCACGCTTGCCTACTGGTCGGCAGGAGCCCAGCCCGTTGGGCAGCCTGCTGATTACGCATGATCGCTTCGGTCTGGTACTCACTGCCAGGCCCGTGACAGGATTCGCACTGTACCCCGTCCGCCCGGTCGAAGCCGTCCAGAAAGCGCTCAGCGGGCAGACCGGCGCCCGTGCTGTGGCAGCGCAGACACTGAAGACTCGCTTGCGGATCACCCCTCACCCCGGCGTCGGCTGCGATCTCGTAGCCTGCGGCGGTTCCCAACACGGCGAAGGCCCGAGCGTGCGGGCTCATGCGCCATCTGCTGAACTGGTAGCCCATCGTCGGGCCGCGGTGGCACTGAGCGCAGACCATCGCCCCCGTATGCTTGAACCGCGCGCCCGAGGGGTCTTCGGGTGTCGACGGGACTGTCTCTGGTTGGTCGGGAGCCTGATCGGTGCGCGGTTCGCTCGCGTCGTTGGCCTTGCCGCACGTCGTCTTCATCGCTTCCTTGACGTCGAAGTCCGGACCTTGCAGGACGGCCACATGCGAGCCCTTGGCGTAGTGGCACCTTATGCAGGTGTTCTCATCGGGGATCTTCAGCCCGTAGCGCATGGCCTTCTCGCGGTCCATCATGTCGCCCATAACGTCCGGGCCAATGTACTCACTTCCGGCGCCGTGGCAGGACTCGCACTGAATACCGTCTTCGATGTGGAAGGTGTCTTCCTTCTCCCATTCCTCTGTGTCATACGCGGTGGCGTGACAGCCCAGGCACGCGGGTGCCCGGTGCGGTTCTTCCGGGATGCCGCTTAGCTCGGCGATTCTCTTGGATTCGGGGCTCCACAGCGAGGCGTAGGCCAGGGCGTGCTTGGAGGCCCGCCAGCGGCTGAACAGGTGCTTGGAGTGGGGGCCGCTGTGGCACTCGGCGCACACGCGGGCGCCGATGTAGATCGGATGGCGATCGTGCACGCCGGAATCGGACGCCACCACCGGCGCAGCCACCATCGCCAGTACGACCGACATAGACCAGAGATGCCGAAGCATGGTAAGCTATCCTCCTCGCCCTACGCCGTGCAGATCAACGGCCCATTCGCTCACATTCCGGGCGCTGCCGGTTTGCTCTTGGGGTTTTCCCGTTTCGCGTTGCTTCCGCCACCCGCTCCCTGGCGGTCGCGCTGCTGATGCGTCGGAGCGTCTCTTCTCGTCGGCTGAACGACCTCCAGGATCTGATTCGCTTTGACGTTGACCAACTTCGAGGTCTCTCCATCCGGCCAGCGAATCTCCACGCGGTCCGCCCGCTTGGCCTGGCCCAGCCCGAAATGGGCGCGGGAGTCGCTCTGGGAGAGGTAGCCCGTAACGCCGGTAACCTCGTGTACCATGCGCAGCGCGCCCACGGTGACGGTGATGCGGGCGCCGAGCGCCACCCGCCCGGACCGCGCCAGGCGCGGGACGATCTTCAGCCAGGGTTTGCGGTTTCCGCCGTCGTTACGCAGCAGCTTGGCCGGCCCGTTGAGGTTCATCACCAGGATGTCGACGTCGCCATCGTTGTCGTAGTCGGCGAACCCAGCCCCTCGGCCCACGTGCTTCTCGTGGAAGTATGCTCCGGACTGAACGGCTACGTCGAGGAATCGACCAGCGCCGTTGTTACGCAGCAGCACGTCCTCTTCGCTGTACTCGTGGTGGGCGTTGCCATTGGCGACGAAGATGTCGAGATGTCCATCGTTGTCGAAGTCGATCAGCCCGCCACCCCATCCGGTGTACTGACCGCAAGTTACTGCCAAACCACTAGGCCCGGTGACATCGGTGAACAGGTCGCCTTCGTTGATTAACAGACAACCGTAGCCCATGTCGGGTATGTAGACATCCAGATGGCCGTTGCGGTTTACGTCGCCGATCACCGGTCCCATGGAAGAAGCCCCTTGCCCGCCCTCGCCAAACGCCACCCCAAAGAGCAGAGCCTGATCGGCAAACGTGCCCGCACCGCTGTTGAGGAAATAGCCGTTCGGGGTGGCATCGTTGGCCACATACAGGTCCACATGCCCATCGCCGCTGAGGTCGGCGGCGATGGCGCTCATCGCCCGCCCATCCGGGTAGTGCAGTCCCGACGGTTTGGTGACATCGGTAAACGTTCCGTCACCGTTGTTGCGGTAGAGACGGTCAGGCTGGGCTCGGTAACTGAGCGGACCGGGGTATCCCGCCGCCGGGTAGAAGTCACGGAACTTGCCCGCGTCGTACGCGAGGTAGTTGGCGACATAGACGTCCAGGTCGCCGTCGGCGTCGTAGTCCAACCACGGCGCGGAGACGCTCCAGGAAGGGTCTGCCAATCCGGAGCGGGCCGTCACGTCGGTGAACGTCCCCTCCCCGTTGTTGCGATAGAGCACGTTCGGCCCGTAGTTCAGCACGTACAGATCCACGTCCCCATCGTTGTCGTAGTCGGCGGCAGAAGCTCCCATACCATACCCGTCGTGGCCCACGCCTGCCGACGCGGTTACGTCGGTGAAAGTCCCATCCCCGTTGTTGCGGTACAGCGTGTTGGTCAGCTTGCCGCGTAAGTCCCGACCCAGGTTGTCGTTCACTTCGCGCAACCAGCATCCGTTGAGCAGGTAGACATCCTGGAATCCGTCGCCGTCGAAGTCGAAGAAAGCACACCCAGGCCCGGTGCCTTCAACGATATTGCTGAGATTGTGGTCCCCGTAGCTGTGTTTGAAGTGGATACCCGCCTCGGTTGTTACGTCCTTGAATGTGGGGAGCGCTGGTTCGACACCTGCGGCGGGAGTGTGCAGCAGACAGATCGCCAGTACGACGCAGGGCACCACCGCGCGGACTGAAGTCCGCGGCTCCTTCTCCGTCAAGACGCGCCGGGGCTGCAATTTCGCTTTACTCATTACTCGTCCCCGTTCTCGTCGCTCGGCGCCATACCCGGGGGATGCGGTGCAGGTTCCGGTTCCGGAGCACCGCTCATGTGGGCGCCGAGGTCGATCCACTCTATGAAGGTCAGCCGCTCAGCATCCGTCAGCCGTTCCGGCCCATGCGGTGGACACGTCCCGACGGTGCGGTCTGGATCATACTCGTCATCCCAAGGTTGTGACGTGTTACGCCCGAACAGCCGCCAAATGAGGGGACTGGTGCGGGCTTGTCCGGGATGAACGTAGGTGCCCGTAACGGGTGCCGTGCCCAACTCTTGCTCACCGCGTTCCGGAATCCCGGCCATTAGACTGCGATAGGCCCTATTAAACGGGCCATCCTCCGCAGAGCGCAGGTCGAGCCCATCGCCGTCCACATGACATGCCGCACATTTTCGCGTGACGATCGGCATCACGTCGCGGCGGAAGTCAACGGTGCGCCGCTTCTCCGGCGGAAGCGTCAGCTTCATGCCGGGGTGCTGCATTGCCTGGACGAATCGGTTCTCAGGGGTGAGCTCGGGGTCCTCGTGGCAGCCGATGCACCCGCGCGGTTCGCGATGCTTCACCCAGATCCACCCGCAACTGCGCAATGCCATCCCGTTCTCGTCCAGAGTCTGAAGCTGAACCGGTACGTCCGCCGGGATCTCGATGTGAAACGATCCATCTTCCTCGACCGGCGCCAGCCCCAGCAATCGCTTCTGAACGGTAGTTGCGCTACCGAAAGGAGCCGCGGACTTCAGTCCGCGCGGCCGATCGTCATCCGACTGCGCCAGCGCGCCTGCACGAAGCGGCACACCCTCGATGACCCGTACTGCCCGGATCATCCCCGGACGCATATGCGGCGTGGTCTCCGGATCGGTCAGGTATGCGTTCAGACAGTAGAGCTTGCCCGTGGCGTACTTCTCGTTCACCACGCTCGAGCGCCCGTCCGGTCGCGGTCGCGGGGCCAAGACCTTGGCGTGGAAATCGTGGTAGCGCGGATCGTTGTAGATCAACTTCGCCTCACCGTTCGTCGGGTCGAGCCGGTACACCCCGTGCGTTACGGTTTCATGCAGTGCGGAGCGGTCATCCGGACGAGCCGCGACGAGCACAGCGCCGTCCGGCAGTGGCGAGGGCGAATGATAGAGCAGGCTGTCGTCATCGGTGATAGGTCGATACGAGTAGAACGGTCGCCGGAGCGTGACGCCAGCCAGTTGGCCCGCGCCGTCCCAGCCCACTCGGTCGGCTTCGACGAACACCACCAGACCGCCGGTGGTCTCGCAGGGCATGTGCTTGATGCGTC
>JAAEQG010000913.1 GCA_024231775.1 bacterium | reverse complement strand
GACCGGCGGGGCACGGGTTCGACGATACCGCACCAGAGCGGACCTGGTACAGCGTATCTCCGGTAGACGGACTGCGCCTGATCGGGCTGGACACCTGCCGTCCCGCAGTTGCCGTTCCGGCGAGCTTCTACGCGGAGGGGGCGCTGGATCGAAACCAGATGACCTTTCTGCGCAACGAGTTGAATCGAGCCCAGGAGCGCGGCGAGTTGGCTGTGGTGCTGACCCATCATCCGAGCTACGACCTACACTGGAAGTACGGTTCGGCGGTCTCCACCGACGAGTTTC
The DNA here is from genome assembly GCA_024231775.1 of bacterium. Classification (GTDB taxonomy): domain Bacteria; phylum Planctomycetota; class Phycisphaerae; order UBA1845; family UBA1845; genus JAAEQG01. Next base: position 4,539 of record JAAEQG010000913.1, on the reverse strand, counting down.
GCGCCGCCCTGAACGCCTACCCGTGTGTCGTAGCTCATCTGGTGGGGCACCTGCACCGCCACCGGGTACGCGACCACGGCGGTTATGTGGAGTTCGAGACGGCGTCCACCTTGGATTATCCTCAGGAAGGGCGCATCGTCGAGATCTGGAAGAGTGATGCCGACGTGCAACTGCGTTACTGGGTGTTCTCTCATCTGCCGGACGATGACGCCGAAGACTCCGCCGCGGGTACGGGGCTGACCGCCGATCCGCTCCGCGAGATGCGCCGATTCGCCTTCGAGTTGGCCAGGGACCACCCGGTGTTGGAGGGCGTCGTACCGCCACGCGAGTTGGTCGAAGAGGGCCTGGAGGAGATCACCGACATCGTCGGTGGAATCGGGGAGGGGATAACCGCGATTGGCGAGGAGTTGGTCGAGATCACCGAGGATGTGGCAGACGTTGCATCGGACACGTTCGAGCAGTTTCCCAAGGCTGCAACCATCGCCCGCACGCGGGACAAGCCAGTGGGCTCTCCCTCGGACCGCCGCGGCGTGATCGTCCTACCCAGGCCGTAACGCACTCGGCCAACGATGGACGGTCTAATACGCATTCTGGTTAGTTCTCGCGCTCACCTCAGACCGTTCGACAGACGGTCCGAAACCTGTGTTGGGTGGCATGGGTAAGCTCTGCTTACCCGTGCAGCGTGTTCCATGCCGCACCACCGGAGGTCAGCAGATCGCCGCAGTCGGTGTACACCCAACTGCTAAGTTGATGCCACTTCAGCGGGTGCCCCGTCCTTTGCGTAGCAAAGGGTGGGGGCTTGTACGCAACCTGGTTGATTACTTCCGTTTCCCGCGTTCATGTTGCGGCCGCAAACCCTCTCCCCTGGGGGAGAGGGCAGGGTGAGGGGGCGGGTTCGGCGCCTCTTGACCTCCCGCAACCCTTGTGAGGGAGGGGAGTGCGTTTCTCATCGTCCACTACCCCAAACCCAGTCGGCATGTTCATACGAGACTTGGTATGGATTGATGCCACTTCAGCCAAGACCACAGACTCTCGATCGGATTCAACTCCGGCGAGCACGGCCACCGGGACACCCGGCCGATATGGCCCGATCCGGCGGTCGAAATCGCCTACGATCCGGCAAACAAGGCCAACGAATATAACACCATCAACGGTTGTGGGGTAGAATACGACGCGGCGGGCAACCTGGTCTATGATGAGCTCGGGTACACCATGGAGTACGACGCGGATAACCGGCTGACCATGCTCTACATAGACGTGGACGGTGACAGGCACTACATTCCCGAATTCGACGACAACAGCCTCACCGCGGAGTACGTCTACGACGCCCTCGGACGGCGGATCCAGTTCACCAACTACTCCGACCGCAGCGGGATCTACGGCGCCGGGACGCCCGAGGTGACCACCCGCTACGTCTACGACGGCCAGAACGTGATCGAGGAATACGACGACTCCGCCACCCCGGCGCGCCAGCGGTACTACGTGCACGGATCGACCTACATCGACGAGCGGGCGGTGCTCCATGATGACGACGCTCCGGGTGCCGGGGCTGACGCAGCCGACTACTACTACCTGCTCAAGGATCTGTACACCGTAGTGGGGCTGCTGAACATGCAGGGCCACGACGTGGAGCGTTACACCTACGACGCCTACGGCGGGGTGACCGTAGTGGGTACGCTGGTGGCCGACTTCAACTTCGACGGGGTTGTGGACATAGCAGACGTGCTGCTCATTCCGCGCCGCTTCGGGGATCCGTGCGCGCACAAAGCTCCGTTCTTCGACCGTGACGGCGACGGGGACATCGGTGGTACGGACCGGAACATGGCTCTTGAGTCGCCGCCGGCAGAGAACGAGGAGATCCCCGCAAGCCGCTTGGGGAATCCGTACTTTTTCACCGGCCGGCGGGTGGACATGTTCCCGGATGCGGCTGTGGGCCTCGGCGACGTACACCAGATTCAATACAACCGCGCCCGATCCTACGACCTCACCCACGGCAGATGGCTCCAACGCGATCCGGCCGGATACATGGATGGCATGAATCTCTATCAGTATCTCCGGTCCAGGCCCACGTTCCTGCTCGATCCATCCGGCATGCTCTCGAATGACGAGTTCCTCGCGCTCGCCAAGAGGGTCGCAGAATCAGCACGCTTCTGCGATGAGTTCTCAATGACAAACGACGAGCGTATGTACATAGCAAGAACGGCGGTCCAGCTAGTGACGAGATCAGCACAGTTCAAGGAACTTATCGAGGCGGGTAGCCAGTCTGTTGAGTTCTGGGAGAAGTTCCTTAAGGCTTACGACTCACCCTGGGACACTGTCGATGAATTCTATGGCAAGTACCTCGACGATCTCGATGGTGCCCCGTTCGCGATGGGCAGTGATCTGAGGAAGGCTCTCAAGGACAAGAAGGCCAGTCTCAAGGCCCTCAAGAGAGTGAGGATCTTCGTTGACGGAAGCCAGGTTGCATACAACTTCATCAACGCGGACAAGCTCACGGCGTCGGAAGCCATACAATCGTTTGCCGATATTCTTGAATTCGGTAATGGCCTTCAGGGTGAGTTCGAGAACGTGCAGATCCTAGCGCCGGCGCTGGCGAAGTTGGACGGAATCGGAGCGATGCTCAGCTTCTACGCCGAAGCCATCACGGCTATTTCGCAGAAAGTGGGGCAAATCACAGATCAGGCGGCTAGGAACAATGTGAGGGCGATTGAACTTTGCACTTGCCCAACCAGGGCCAAGGCGCCATTTGGTCATTTGTGGGCGAGAAACCAGAATCGAGAATAGTAGATGAGTGTTATGAGGATTCTGCACGCGCGCGGCAGCTGCGCTACGGTCGTTATGCTGCATCTGTTCAGTATTACACCGAGCGCGCTTGGCGGCCAGGATAAGGCGCAGAAGACTCCTACCAATATCGCTGAGGAGTTGCGGATTCGTTGGGAAGATACGCTTCGTGCATCGGACGCAGCCGAGTTGGCGATACTGGAGAACGTGAGTAGGAGCTCCGTGGTGGGCGACGCTGAGCCACCCTGGCCCGACACGTGGGTGTCGGCCGTGTTCACAATAGGGAACGGAGTCTGGGCATCTCCTCAGGCGGGAATTACCTACTTTTTTGTTCCGAATGCTGACTCAGAAGATATAACGACTAGTAGAATAATCGTCGTCCGGTACGCGGACTTCGCGATTCTCTTTCAGCCGGACCCGAGTCACCAGAAAGAATGGGGTGTGAAATGTGCGGATCGGTTGGGCAAGGAGCTATCCCTGCCGGAGCCCATCGCCCTGAAAGCCAAGAACAGACTTCAGGCACAGTCGGAGCTACAGCTTCATGTCGGTAGCTGGCGCCTCGCCGGCGAACCCTGGCTGGGCAATGACGCGCCACTGGAGGAGCTTCTCTACAGGACGCTGATGGCTCACGTGCTTCTGTGTTATGGTACCGGTGATCATTGTCGCCAAATCACGCATGGAGACCGCACCGTGCTGTGCTACTCGAACGCGGACATCTTCGACACGAAGCAGCCGGCGTTCCTGGTGTTCAGGGCGGGTGAGCCCTATTACGAAGTGAGTATGGTCGTGGTTCCGAAGTCGGATGATCCCGCATACATGAAGGACTTGCGATCGCGTCTTGCGGGAATCTATCGATCAATACTGATGTTTGCGCTGGACGAAGCAGAGAAGTAACGCATCACCGGGTGAAGCCGTCGGGAGCGCGGTGCGGAGGTAGACAGTTGTCGCTTGGCTGAGCGCGACATCCCGGAAAACGCAGCAACGGAGATTGTGCGGTGCGGTGGTTTGTTCCATGGTACTTGCTGGCCCTTCGGAATGGGACCGTGCCTGGTGGTTTCGGGAGCAGGTGGGGCTGGCGCCGATGGACTTGGCGGCCATGGACATCCAGGCGCGACCCCATAGCCAGTTGATCGCCGCCGTGCGCAACCACTTCGACACCAACGCCACCGACGGGCAGGTCATCGACGCCCTGGCGGACGCCGGACGCAACCTGACCAAGACCCTCTCCTGGGGCCGCGATTCGGGGGAGGACTTTGCGCACCTGCGCACCGAACGCCAGAACGTACTCCAGGCCCTCGGCGGACTCACCGCTGACACGAGCAACTTGCTCACAGTCAACCTGCGGATGTACGTCACCCGTGCGGTAGCCAACGTGGGCATCGACTCACCCTATCGGCTGCTGAGCCTGACCGCCGCCCAGCGGACGAAAGTCCTGGCCCTGCAGGAGCAGCGCGACCGGGTCCTCTACGATGCCCGCCAGCGGCCATCGCGCCCAGCGCCTGGACGCAGCCTGCATTCCCGCAACTCCACGCAGAAACGCCGCCTGAGACCCCAAGAGCGGGTGATCGCTTTAGAATCCCCATCCCCGATCGCGCGCCATGTACTTGTGGTAGAGAACCCCGAAGCGCTCAGCCTTGAGCGAGTCGGTGTGGTCCTCGGACGAGTCGAACCGGCGTGGCCCGCTTCGCGAGGCATCCGCCTGGCATCCTCGTCATGCTCTTTGACGTATGCGCTCGGTCATCTACACCATGGCATATT
>JAAEQG010000912.1 GCA_024231775.1 bacterium | reverse complement strand
AGCGGATGCAGGCGTGGGTGACACGCATCGCGGCGCGGGAGGTGGACCTGTACGCGACGGTGCAAACAATCATTGAGCAGTGGTATTAGATTGGTTCAATCTCTGAGATTGAACCAATCTGACAGCGAGGATAATAACTTGACCCGTCTATATTTCATACGCCACGGACGCTCCACCTGGAACGCCGAACACCGCATCCAGGGCCGCGCCGACCCGCCGTTGGACGAGGTGGGGCGGGAACAGGCGCGCCGGTTGGCGGAACGGCTGCGGGGAGGGAAACCGCTGGCTGCGCTGTACGCCAGTTCGTTGCGGCGGGCGCGAGAGACGGCGGACATTGTCGGGGAGGCGCTGGACTTGCCGGTGATTGCCGACGACCGGCTCCGGGAATACGACGTCGGCGATCTCACGGGGCTTGTGTGGGCGCAGATCGAGCAGAGGTTCCCGGATGTGGCGCGGCGCTGGAAGGAGGCCGACGAGAGCCTGGAATTTCCGGGCGCGGAACCGCACGCGCAGTTTCAGGCGCAGGTGGTGGCTGCTGTCGAGGAAATCGTCGTGCAGCACGCGGAGGGGCCGGTTGGTGTGGTGAGCCACGGCGGTACCATTGGCGCTTGTCTCAATCACCTGCTCAAGATTCCGAGCCGGTACGCGCCTTTTCGCTTTGGCAACGCGTCGTTGAGCATCGTCGATGTGGACCCGGTGCGGCCGCGCATCGTGCTCTTGAATGATACTTGTCACTTGGGAGGAGAATAATGATTCTTGGAGAAAAGGT
>JAAEQG010000911.1 GCA_024231775.1 bacterium | reverse complement strand
CTCGTTGCAGGCGTCCGCGGTGCAGGCGATTCCGTCATCGCAGTCCACGGCCGAACCGGGCAGGCAGGATCCGCCCACGCAGGTCTCCGCGCCGTTGCAGTAAGCGCCGTCGTCGCAATCTGCATTGACGAAGCAGTCCGCGCATACGTCGCCGGCCTCGTCGCAGGACTGGCCGGGGCAGGGATCGGAGCCGGCCTGGCAGGCGCCGTCCACGCACGTTTCCGCGCCGTTGCAGTAGAGGCCGTCGTCGCAGTCCGCGTTCACCTCGCAGCCGCCGGTCGCCCACACCTCCAGGTTGTCGACGGCCGCCTCGATGATGTTGCCGGCCGAGGAGCCGTCCGCCGCGCCGAACCGCAGGACCACCGCGCCGGTGAGGCTGACGTAATTTTGAAGGTCGAAGGTTTTGGCGGTCCAGGTGTTAACGCTCTGGTTGGTGTCCAGCGTCTCGAGATTCACCCAGTTGGCGCCGTTGTCATTGGAGACCTCGGCCACGAAGAAATCTCCGGAGTCCTCGCCGGTGTCCCGGTTGTAGAACCATCGCGTGTAGTTCAGCGTGGCCGTGTCCATGCCGCTCAGGTCGATGACCGGGGATTGCAGGTAGATCACGCCGCTGTCCACGTCATCGGTTCCCAGGGCGGTGTTCTGGGCTGTGAATACGCACCCGGAGCCCTCGTACGCGTCCTCGGGCTGGGCCTGGTCGCTCCCGTTGAGCGTGCCCGCGGGATCGCCGATCATCCAGTCGCCGGTGCTGGCCGTGGAGCCGGAGGCCTCGAACGTCCAGCCCTGGGCGTTGCCGCTCTCGAAATCGTCCTCGAACACCGGGCCGGCCACGCACTGGTCCGCGGTCTCGTCGCAATGCTCGCCGGGACACGGATCCGATCCGGGCTGACAGATCAGATTCACGCAGGTCTCCGCGCCGTTGCAGAAGAGGCCGTCGTCGCAGTCGCCGTTCACCGTGCAACTGATGTTCTCCACGGTGAGAAAGACGGCGCTGAAGGCCCCCCAATCGCCGTTGGCGTCCTGGCCCCGCACGAAGATGATGTGGCGTCCATCGCTCCAGCCCGTGGTGTCCACGGAGGCGGTCGCGCCCTCGCTCGTGCTGTTGAAGGAGCCGTCCGAGGCGGACATGGAAAAGGCGACCGGCGTGGGGGAGGTCACCCACGGGGGATTGTCCACGTAGTACTCCGCCGCCGCGATGTTCTGGGTGGACTCGGTTCCGTTGCTGTTGTTGAACTGGGTGTCGTCGATGGCGGCGGTGAGGGTGACGACGGTCCCGGTGGGAATATTGTCCGCGCTCACGGCCAGGCTATAGGCATTGGGCCCCGCGGGCGTCATGTACGGCGTGCGCGGAACCTTGGCCGCGTACATCAACGCGGGCAGGTTGTCGGGCAGGATCGTGCCGGTGTACACGCTGCAACTCTGGAAAAAGGAGGTGCCCAGTTCGAAGCAGTAGGAGGCGACGCCCAGCTCGCCGTAGCCATAGCCGTCCGTGGTGCCGTCCGTGGGGTAGAGGGCCATGGCCTGCTGGGGCGTGTATCCGTTCCAGTAGGCGAATTTGCGGCCCAGGGTCTGCAACTGGGTCCCGTTGGGGGACGGGGTGCTCGTGTGCCCCCAGGGCCAGAGCACCAGCTCGCTGTAGGAGTGGATGTCCAGGTAAATGCCCGTGGCGTCGTCCGGCGCCGGGTCGCTGGAGCCCGAACCCCGCTGGTCCGGGAAGATGGAGGACATGTAATTGATGATGGTCTGGGTCTCGGGCTCGGAGGCCGCGTAGGGGCCGCGGTAGGTGGCGTCGCACTCGCTGCCGCTGGATCCGCCGCAGCATCCCCAGTTGTAGGGGAAGTTCCGGTTGAGATCGGCGCCGCGGCTGTTGCTGGTGGCCCCGCAGTAGTTCTGGTTTGTGTTTTTGCGCCAGGAGATGCCCGTCTCGGCCTTTTTGCGGCCGTCCGGGT
>JAAEQG010000910.1 GCA_024231775.1 bacterium | reverse complement strand
TTTCGACCTATGACAACTGGCCGTTTGGCGGTGGGGATCCCGTGGAGGATGTGGACTACGACAGCGACTCCGCAGATTTCGAGGAGGACACCACCGCGGGCGGAGGGAACAAGAATACCGCGGACGTCACCACCGCGTTCCAGGAATGGCTTGATGGACGCCTGGCGCGGCCGGCGTTCATCCTTCATCCCGCAGAGGAAGATCTCAACAACTTCGTGCACTTCTATACGTCGGATCTAGGCGCTTTTCCGGACAGTAGGCCGATCCTGCGGGTCACGTACTCGGTGGCGAGTGAATTCGTGACCAACGACGGCTGCTACCCTGACCGCCTGCCGAACAACACGGCGAATTCGCCGTTGGTGCAGGGGGGCACCGATGACGTGATCGCCGAGCGGGGCAATCGGGAGCGGCTGGGCCTTGCGGTGATGATCAACAGTGAGAACCGCGATGCGCGCGGCCCCAGTACGATTCGGCGGCTGGATCGGGCGACAGTGAGCATCGACTTGGCGGGGATGCGTCCGCAAACCGACAGTGGGCTTCCACATCAGACACCCACTGCTGGGGCAGTGGCTGATACCGGACGCCTGGAGGGGGCTCGGTTCCAGGCCGGGTTGTTCGATGTGATCGATGCTTTCAACCTGAACCAGGGGCCGATCCGGGCGGAGTATGGCTCTCGAGTCGATTTTCTGCCTGACATCGGAAACGACCAGAGACCGGAGATCATCATCTCCGCCCCGCGAAACGAGCTGGATATCGAGGAGTTGAAGGCCAAGTATCCTGAACTGAACGAGTCCCGGATCCCGCACATCCGGGGGCGGCGGGAACACTCCAACGTGACCATATTCCACGGGCAGAACTTCGGCGGAATCACTGATGGAGGCGGAACATCATCGCTCCCGTTCGTCAGCCGCGTGGCGCCTTTGGCCAATTGCAGCGACGATCCGATAGGCCGCGGCCTTGAGAGTGCACGGTACTCTACTCTGCAGATCATCGGTGAGAAACCGTCGGATCAATTGGGCGACGCCAGCCACGCCGGGGACTTCAACCTGGACGGATCGCCGGATGTTCTCTGCGGAGCTCAGTTCGCGGACGGTCCGACCGGACAGGATGTCGGGGCTACATACATCGTCTACCAGCGTCAGCAGAACGTCCAAGTGGAGATCGATCTGGCGAACGCCGACTTCCCGTCGCTACGACCGCCGATGCTGCGGATTCGGGGCGATCTGCCGAACGATCGGATCGGGTGGGCGCAGGAGGCGGTGCTGGATGTGAACGGGGACCGGATCGATGACGTGGTCCTGGCATCTCCGTATGCCGACGCCGGCAGGGTTGTGGCGGACGTGTGCAGCCGCGACTTCAACACCAACGGCCTCGAGGCGGACAGCGAGGACAGCGCGGCGTTCAGTTCGTGCAGAACGCAGTTTGGCGAGGCGGACCTGTCGTCGGACAACTCCTGTGCATTCTTCGACTACAACAACGACCGTAAGATCGATGACCTCGATGCGGAGGTCTTCGGCGGGGGAACCTGCCCGGTGGACAACGGTCTCGTTGCGGTGGTGTTCGGGGGGATCACGCTGGACGGTGACCGTCGCGTGGCCCAGATCGCCACATCGGCGCTGCCGGGGGTGGTCTTCTTCGGGGCCAATGCCGGCGATCGAGCCGGGTTTGACGTGGCGTCCGCCGGCGACTTCAACCATGATGGATTCGGCGACTTGCTGATCTCCGTCCCCGGCCAGACCGCGCTGGACGACAACGGTCTGCCGCGGGTTGGGGTGGTGTATCTTATCTTCGGAGGCCCGCACCTGAACAACCGCAGCTTCACCCTGACGAACGTGGGCAGCGATGACCTTCCGGGGATCATCTTCCTGAGCCCGTACCAGGCGGTGTCGCCCAACGAAGCCCCTCCGCAATTCGTGGCGGGCCTGGGCGATCTGAATAACGACGGATTCGCCGACATCGGGATTGGCAACCCACTCGCGGACTTTGTTGATGAACAGCTTCCGCAGGAGCCCGGAAGCGCGGGAAGCGATCTTAGCACCGGTCGGCGGCGTGATGCCGGCGAGATCTATATGATCTACGGCCACAACGTGACGGATTCTAATCCCTGATTGCACATAAGCTTACGCTGAATCGGCCAGCTCCGAGGGGTCTGCGGGCAGTCCCGGCAGCGGGGATCGCCAGCCGGATTGTGGTGTCAGAGGGCCTCCGGCGGATTGGCTTGCGTTCCGCGGCGGGGTTGGGTAGAAGCCTCACGCGGTGCTCGGCGTGCCTGGGTTGGTCCGGTATGGTGGGCGTCTGATCAGGGGCGGTGAACTGCGAGTGTGCCAGCTTCGTAGATAGCAGGGAACGGCGGAGGATTCCATGGCCCATTTCGACATCAAGCAGTCGGTGCAGGCGGAGACGGGCAAAGCCAGCGCGTTGATGATCGCTACGCTATTCGGCGGGATGC
>JAAEQG010000909.1 GCA_024231775.1 bacterium | reverse complement strand
TCTCACGCGTATGGGCGACACGTTCGGCAACGCCACGAACGCTGCTGCTGTGCTCCTGCGTACGACTGATGAGTACAAGCGTTGGCGAGATTCGCGCAACATGCCGAACCGTCCCGCAAGAAGAAAGGTCGTCTGACCATGCGCCGATCTATCCCGCGGGGGTCGGGATAGAACTCGGGCGCGCGCGCTTTTAGGTGGAGGGTTTCCAGATCCGCCCTTTCGGTTGCGGAGTGGGTTCACAGTTCCACCATGAGCCACGTTTCCCGAGGCCCCCCTACGATCCCGGACGGTCGGTTTTCCCGAGTCCGGTTCTGACCTTGGCTTGTCCCGCCACTGCCTGCCCACAACCAAGGAAACTCAAACGCTGGCTCGTATACGCCCCTCTTGGCTGTGGTTTGCATGCGACGCTCGTCCAGTCTTTAAGGGTACGCTCGATCCCGGCTCAATGTCCGGGAGCGCCCCAGGACCGCCAAGTACCCAGGGCCCCTTTGCACGCTTCGGGCGTTACCCGTCACGTCGCAGCCTCGCGGGCTACGTCAGCGGGCATTACCCCGCCTTCATCGCTCATACGGGCCCATGCGCCGGACCAAATCCCTCTCGCCGCCTACGGTCGTTGCCTTGGTCGGCGAGTCTTCGCAGGTTGTCGCCAGTCCCTGCTGGGAGATGGCCCTTCCCGACGTTATCTCTGCAGATCTTTCCTTGGATGCCTGGGCCCCTACCGCGGCGGGTCGTCGAGGTGCACATTCCCGTTTCTTCCCTCGATGACGTCGGCCTTCCCCGCATGGCAATCGGGTCGGCTTTCCCGCAATAATCCGCTCCAGCGATTTCCAGAACGGGCGTGTTTTCGCAGCTGCAGACATTCACTAATGTTCAGGCCTCCAAGTTTGCTTGCCACCCCGATCGCTCCCACCGCTGCAGTTCTGAGCCTGCAGGGCAGCCGTGGCGTTTTCGTTCGAGCAGAACACGTGCTGTTACCAGACACGTGCATCGAATAAGCTAGCCGTCCGAACCGGGAAACTGACGGCGTGGGGACTCTCACCCCATAAGATCCGCAGCCTTGTCGGCTGCTCCTGCCATGGCCACGCTTGCGTGGCCATGCCTGGCGCCGCAGCTGCACCTATGCTATACTGCATCCCATGTCCGATGACCGTCAGTCGCCCTGGGTTTCGACACAAAAAGCCCGCACACGACACAACGAACCGGGCCATGCCCACGCGCTCACCTTCTCCTGTTTCAAACGCCAGCCGTTCCTTTCGCGGCCACGGCCTGTTGGGTGGATGCCGGGTGCCATAGATACAGCTGGGGCCAAGCACGGTTTCCGTCTGTGGGCCTACGTCATGATGCCCGAACACGTTCATCCACTCTCACCATGGCCACGCAAGCGTGGAGCATGCCACCCGCCCGTTGTCCCGTGGAGTGTCACCATAGAGCCGCGCACGGGATAACACTCGGACCATCGGTTACCCCATGCCCAAAGCGCACGGGCCCACACGATCCGCGGTTGGTGGTTCGTGAGTAGG
>JAAEQG010000908.1 GCA_024231775.1 bacterium | reverse complement strand
GGTGACGCTTCCCAAGATCGTCGAGCAGCGCGGCCGGACGATCAAGGTGGAATCCGGCGATTGACCGCATTCGGCGGGCGGGCGGACGGGCTTTGACGCTTCTGCGGCGGACGGATAGAGTGACGGGATTGCGGCGAGATTCACCACACATAGAGTGACAGGCGATGACGCAAGTTCGGACCACGCTAATACTGGGTGCTCTATCGATGTTCGTCGGCTGCGGGCCAAAGCCCGAGAGCGGAGTCCAGGTTTCCAGTGCCTGGGAGAATCACCCGCCGGGGGGCATCGCATCGTCGGTTGGCCAGGTGCATGAAGGGCGGGGGGTGCTCCACTCGCCCGAATCGGATGGTGCCACTATAGCCCGTGTTGATGGCCGACCGATCTCTCGGGACCGCATAGTCGATCTGCTGCTTCAGGCCCACGGCGTCGGATTGCTCGAACAGATGATCGTGCTTCAAGGTGCGGAACGTGAACTGGCGGCCCGCGGGCTGGCGATTACCCAGGAGGATATCGAG
>JAAEQG010000907.1 GCA_024231775.1 bacterium | reverse complement strand
TGAAATCACGGCTGAAAAGGACTAGTTAATATGGAACAAACCGCACGAAGTGAAACAGTTCTGCAAGTCACCGACTGGTGCACGCACTTTCCCGTCTCGCGGGGCATCGTGGGCACGCTGCTGCGCAAGCCCCAACGCTACGTCCACGCGGTGGATGGGGTCAGCTTTTCCGTCGCGCAGGGCGAGATATTGGGCCTGGTGGGCGAGTCGGGTTCCGGCAAGACGACCACGGCGATGAATGCCCTGGGGCTGGTCGAACACACCAGGGGCGAGATATTTTTCAACGGCGAAAGTGTACCCGAATTGGCGCATGGCAGCGGGCGGGCCAAGCTGCGGCGGCAGATGCAGGTTATCTTTCAGGACCCCTACGAAGCCCTCAACCCGCGCCAGACGGTCTTTTCGACCGTGGCCGAGCCGCTGGAGGTGCACCGGTTGGTCAAGAGCCAGGCGGAAAAGGTCGACCGGGTCACGGCGGCCCTGGACGACGCCGGTCTCAAACCTCCCGCGACGTTCTTTGACCGTTACCCGCAAGAGCTATCCGGCGGCCAGCGCCAGCGATTGGTGATCGCCGGGGCGTTGGTGCTGAACCCGCAATTGCTCGTGGCCGACGAGCCGGTCTCGATGCTGGACGTCTCGATCCGGGCCGAGATCCTCAACCTGCTGCGCCAGTTGCGGGACGAGCGCG
>JAAEQG010000906.1 GCA_024231775.1 bacterium | reverse complement strand
GTCAGCAGGGGGCAGGTCTCGGACAGGCCGTAGGTGGTGAAGATATCAATGCCTCGGTCCAGGGCCCGTCTGGCCAGCCCAGCCGGTAGGGTCGAGCCGCCGATGGCCACTTTCCAGTTGCTGAGGTCGATTCCCTTGGCGGCGGGGTGGCTGAGCAACATGTGGAAAATCGTCGGTACGCAATGCGAGAAGGTTACCCCCTCTCGTTGGATCAGATTCAGCAGAGCCTCGGGGTCGTAACGCCCCGGGTAGACCTGCTTCACGCCCATCAGGGTGGCGACGTAGGGAATCCCCCAACCGTGGACGTGGAACATCGGGGTGAGCGGCATGTAAACGTCGTCGCGGTGAAACCTGGCGTGGCCGCCGGTGATGGCCAGGGTGGTCATGAAACCCATGGTGTGGAGCACCAACTGGCGGTGGGAGAAGAATACGCCCTTGGGCACACCGGTGGTCCCGGTGGTGTAGAAGATGGTGGCTCTGGTGTGCTCGTCAAAATCACCGAAGACATGGTCAGGGCTGCCAGTGCTGAGCAGATCTTCGTAGCCGGTAACAAAGCTCAGCCCCGGCGGCCAGTCGCTGTCGCCATCGCTGATCCGGACGATCTGTACCTCCCGTTCGAATCGCTCCCGAACCTGCTCGAGGATGGGGGCAAAGTCGTCGTGGACCAGAATCACGTCGTCGTCGGCATGGTTGATGGTGTAGAGGATCTGCTCCGGCGACAGCCTGACGTTGATGGTGTGCAACACTGCGCCGACCATCGGCACGGCGAAGAAGCACTCGAGATAGCGGTGGCTGTCCCAGTCCATCACCGCCACCGTGCTCCCGGGCCCCACGCCGAGGCCCTCGAGACCGCTGGCAAGCCGTTTGAGACGCTGGACAAAACACGGGTAGTCGTGGCGGAGCCGGTCGCCGTACACGATTTCCCTTTCCTTGCCAAAGGTGAGCGTGGTGTGCAGCAGCTGCCGGATGATCAGCGGGTAGCTGTAGGCCGAGGGTGGGGTGTAGTTCGCAGAATCGTCCATGCCTGCTCCTCATCGGGCGGTCTCAGCAAAATGTAGCAGATTATCCAATCAGGATCCAGCCATCTGATTCCGGCTAGAAACGGAAAACCGGGTGATATAGCGTCATCTTCGGCTGGATGGGCTAAACTGGAAGTTGCTGCGGTTGCGGCCAGACCGCCCCAGGCGGCGACCGCGGGAAGGAGGCTGGCGATGCGAGCTTCAGGAGCGATCCTACTGGTGTTGCTGTTTGTTGCTGCGGCAATCATGTTCATGGAGGGCCGTCAGGCCGAGGATGCGATTGAAGCGGTCACCGAGGTCGCTGTGGGTCTGGAGGAGAGCGGTGTCGTGGCCCTGTCCTTTGACCAGAACCAGGCCCGCCGCTACCTGGCCGAGATGCAAGCGCTGATTTCCTCACCCAAAACGATAGCCGGCCAGGTAGACCAGCTCCGCAAGATCGGGGAGACGGCAGCATCGTGGGTCAAGGGGGCAGGCGCGGCGGGTAGAGATGTCCGGATCGCGGTCGCCCTCCGCGGTGCCGCTGGCGCGCTCAGGCAGTACGTGGTGAGCCCCTCCAAGCTGCACCTGAGCAAGGCCTCAAAACGTCTCGAAGATGCCCGGCTGGCCCTCAGCAGCGCACAGAACATCCACATCAACAGCCCCACCGGTCTGGTCCACGATAAGCTGGATAACCTGCAGCAAGGCCACCAGGAGAAGCTCCAACAGATGGACGAGGCGCTCAGCCAGTAGCCGTTCAGCGTACCACGCCACGAAACGGTTGGCGCAGCGGCGCCGCAATCGGAGAATCAGCACTACGGCCGCCCCTGCGCCTGGGGTTGAAACCCCAGGCTATACGACTGCGCCCCTTCAGGGCGCGCGGGGCAGGCTTTCTGAGTCTCCTGCCCATCGTCTACGTCGACGCACGCCTTTAGCAAGTACCTCTGCTCATGCGTTGGGTTCGGCCCATTGTCATCCCCTGCCGGAGGAAGGGCCTCGGGAGCCGCTAAGCGGGTCAGTCGGGTTCGCCTGGGACTTTTGTCCCAGGTCCGGGCGCCCTG